>JARUKZ010000041.1 GCA_029688955.1 Chitinispirillales bacterium ANBcel5
AGATATTTTAATTAAATAGCTCTTTGAAACGGCCTTTGGGGTTAGTCCGGGGTTGGTGGTTGCCGGGTTGAACTATAGTACTTTTTGTTGATTTGTTTAAAAGGATTTAAAACAATTTCGGATCGCGCGGAAAAAGAATAAGACCCCATGCGGAAAAACACCTTCGAAGGGAAAAACTGAAAAGAACACTAAGGTGGCAAGTACTTTTCTTAAAAAACAGTGAGGAACCACATGAGTGACTGGTTTACAGTAGATCAAATCGATGAAAATACATTTATTATAAGCGAGTATCGCCATTGGGAGGAAACTCATTGCTATCTGCTGAATGGTAAGGAAAGAAGTTTGCTGATCGATACAGGTCTTGGCATTTGTAATATTTTTGATACAGTCACTAAACTAACCGATAAAAAAATCACAGCAGTGGCAACCCACATACATTGGGATCATATTGGTGGGCATCACTACTTTCCTGATTTTTATGCTCATCAGGACGAGTTAGAGTGGCTAAATGGAGGGTTCCCTTTAACATTAGATCAAATCAAAGATATGGTTGTTGATCGCTGTGACCTGCCTAAAGGTTATGATGTAAATGAGTATGAGTTTTTCCAGGGAAATCCTTCAAAAATTTTGAAAGATAACGATACCATAGACATTGGCGGTCGCTGCATTCAAATACATCACACCCCTGGACACTCTCCCGGGCACATGTGTTTCTGGGAAAAGGAACGAGGCTATCTTTTTACCGGAGACTTAGTGTATAAAGACACTTTATTTGCTTTTTTTCCATCAACAGATCCTGAAGCTTATCTTGATTCGTTGGAGAGGATATCTGTGCTACCGATTAAGCGAGTGTTTCCAGCACATCACTCTCTGGACATTCACCCTGAGATTCTAAAAAGAATGCGGGATGCCTTTCGGCAATTACATGGTGAAGGCAAATTAAAGCATGGTAGTGGAACGTTTGATTTTGGAGATTGGGGTGTATGGTTGTAATAAGAGTGTGTATGGGTAAAACGGAACCTGTCTATATCCAAAACCTCATAATTCATCTCCCATGCCGAAGAAGTGTTGTATAGCTACCCTGGTTATGTTTAATCCGCAAAAGAAACAATTTAGAAGAGCTGTTTTTTGGGAGATACACTCTTAAATGATCAGCACTTTCTTGTATATCAATTGCTACACTTCTCCCTGACAGATCAAAAACAGATATCGAATAATTTTTTTCTGTAACCGCTGGTGATAGTAAAAAATATCCGCTTCGGGCTGTAACTTGTATCGTTTTACCCTGATGTATGTTATTTTTTGTTCTGTTATTTAAACCTGTTGGCTCCCCATGCAAAACAGAATAGAGTGTATCAAGAAGGGGAGTAGACTCATCTTCGAAAAAATCACCGGTGATTTCCCAGATAATAACACCTGCTGCTTGATTATCAACAACATACTGTGCTTTATGGGCAATGGACTCTTCATCATCATAGGTTAAAAAATTATTCCCATAAATGGCGTAGGGTACCTTTGCGTCATCATCCCAAAACCTTGTCAGTTCAAGGTGATCCCACTTATCCATTATACTGTGATATGACGGAGCACCACTGTTTGAAGGCCAGTTACCCACATCAGCTTCACCAGAATGGTTGCTTCTCAAATGGTTAGCATCAACAAAGGAACGTCCGTAAAAAGCCACACCCAGAGTAATATTTTGGGCATCTATACCATGCTCTAAAAGGTATCTAAAAGAAGCGTCAAAGCTGTTGTCCTGATTGCTTTCCGCAGACGCGTACAGGGGAGAGTTATGGTCTGTAACATTATGCCAGGGACCATGGTAATCATAGGTCATAATGTTTAGGTAATCAAGAATTGACGCAACTTTTTGTAGCTCTACATCTCTCAAATGAAGTGGTGACGCGGAGAAGCAGGCGGTAAGAACGTAATTACCGTGGGAATCCAGCGTATCGCGAATAGTTTGTAAAAAGGTGGTGAAGTTTTCTTTATCTTCAGGCCCACCGTTATGAGCTTCGTAACCCGGGTACTCCCAGTCTATGTCTATCCCATCAAATCCATAGGTGGTGATTAATTTGATGCAATCAGAGGCAAATTGCGCGGTTTTTACAGGATCCTTTGCGATTGCCGAAAAGTGTTCTGAAAGTGTCCATCCCCCGACGGATGCCAAAACTTGTACCCCATGCTTATGAGCGTTATAGATTAGAGAGGTCGTTTCATCTCTGTTTCCGGTGTTTGGGTCTCTTTGGCCCAGAAGAATATTCTCATCCGCCCAGGGATCATGAAGGGTGATACTACCATCCTCATTTGGTGCCAAAAACGCATAATTTATAATCGTAAATTTATCATATTTTATTGTGAGGGGATTAACGAGTGCGTCTCTGTCGTATATTCTCCAACCGGGATAATAGCCGATAATCTGTTTTGCGCAAGGCAGCGAAATAATAAATAGCAAAAAAAAGAGTGTAAACTTTAGCATAAGTCCTGCTTTTTTGTACGTTTGTACGCAACTATATACAAATGTAGTAAGAAAAATAAAAAAGATGTTCATTATACTATTATATAATACAAAAAAGGCAACTTAAGGTAAAGTATTGAAGATTATAAAAGATTGGCTTCAACATGTTTCTCTGCTAATTGCTGAGCCAGATCATCCAGTTGTTTAAAGGTATAATCATTTGGTACTCCTTTGCACATAACCGGGCTGAGAAGCTCGAAATTGAGGTCTGGTAAGAAGCTTACTATGGAATCAACGGCGCGGGTGTTCCATCCATATGATCCAAACACAGAGGCAAAGAGAAGTTTAGGGCGCAGAGAATTGATTAGAAATGAGAGTGTCGCAATGGCCGGATGAGGTGCTAAATGGATAGTAGGCACTCCCATTATAACCGCTGAAGCATCCACCAGCGATACAGCAATTTTCCAAATATCCGTAACAGCCATATCGAATTGCTGGACGTGTATGTTATAGTCCGAAATCGCTTTTACCAGGTATTCGGTCATTTTTTTTGTATTTCCATGCATAGAAACATAGGGTACAGTAACCATATTTGATGGAAAATCATCGATCCAGTTTTTATAGGCATAGAGAATAAATTGTGGATCATTGTGTACTGGTCCGTGACCGGGAGCGATGATTTTGATTTTAAGCCTGTCAAAAAACTCTATGTGTTTTTTAATTATATGCCTAAAGGGCATCATTACCTGAGCGTAGTATAGCTTTGCTTCCTGATAAACCCGTAATCGGTCATAGGCATACAGTTCAGTTGATGCTATGTGAGATCCGAAAAGATCGCAGGTAAAAAGGATTTGGTCCTGTGGAATATAGGTGCACATGGTTTCTGGCCAGTGTACCCAAGGTGTTTCAAAAAATTGCATTGATTTACCACCAAGGGCAACCGTTTGGGAGTCTTCAATGGGTTCAAAGCGTGATGCATCGGTAGTAATAAGGTCTAAAAGCATTTGCTTACTTTTTTCTGTACACAACACTTTTGCCTGAGGGTAGGACTGCAAAAGGGCCCAAAGAGCACCTGATCGGTCCTGTTCTACATGTTGCACAACGATATAGTCGATTTTTTCGACCCCTTTAAGCTGCTCAAACAAAAGCTCCTTTTTAGAAGAGCTAACGGAGTCTATCAGTGCATTTTTTTCCTTTCCTTTGATGAAAAAACTGTTGTAACTTGTGCCCTCAGGGCTTTGATATAGAAAACCGGGGCCCCTGTAATCCCAGTCCATCGCTCCTACATAGAACACATTTTCTTTTATGGCTTTAGGAATCATAGCACTTTTTCTCCTCATTTTTTTGGGGAAAAGCTCGATGCCCAGCCATAGGGGCTCTTTTGTTGCTTCTCCCCGATTACAGTGGTTTTGCCCGAATCATCACAAGAACCATCTTAAAGCGTTCAGATGCGATCACTGCATGGGGTTTATCCGCTGGCATGATAATTTGCTCACCCGCTTTAACCCCATGTTCAGTACCCTCTATGGTGATTACCCCTGCACCTTCGACCACTTCAATGAGTGCATCAAAGGGGGCGGTGTGCTCACTTAGACTCTGCCCTTCATCAAAAGCAAATACAGTGACAGTTCCAACCTCCTGGTCTATAACCGTTCTGCTTACAATTGATCCCTCCTGATACTGCACAAGATCACGGTAACTAAATGGTTTTGCAAGTAATGACTTATCAGTTCCCTTCTTTTTCATGTATCCTCCTCCGCACAAGTTTAAATTAGAGCCAGGTTTTATTTTATAATACCATACTAAAACAGTTAGCTTCCAACACTAAATTTAATGAATTTAACTACTCTGTTTTAGAGATTTTTAGCAATTCAGAAACCAATTAATGCTTTTTCTTGACCGCAAACCCTATATATTGTATCTTGAGACCTAAATAGATTCTACTGGTTGTATTTACTTGAACTATCTTTTCAGCAAAATTGCATTTTTAAAGGGGTTAGGAATTGATTCTTCGTAAGTTATCAATATTTGGTTTTAAATCTTTTGCCGACAAAACTGAACTGCTTTTTGGTGAAGGCATGACAGCGGTAATAGGCCCAAACGGATGCGGAAAGAGTAATGTTGTTGATGCGATCAGGTGGGTGTTTGGTGAGCAGAGGGCATCGATGCTGCGTAGTTCAAGCATGCAGGATGTTATCTTCTCCGGAACGCAGAAACGTAAGCCTCTGAACATGGCTGAGGTAACACTCACAGTTGAGAATAATAAGGGAATATTGCCGGTAGAATACAGTGAAGTATCAATCACTCGCAGAATCTACAGAAGTGGTGAGAGTGAATATCGCCTCAATAAGGTACCGTGCAGATTGCGCGATATTAATAACCTGTTTTTGGATACCGGAGTAGGCTCAAGTGCTTATACTACTATAGAAAACTCGATGATCAACGCCATACTGTCTGATAAAGCAGAGGAGCGCAGGGTTCTCTTTGAGGAAGCCGCAGGGATTGGTAAGTACAAACAGCGCAGAAAAGAGAGTCAGCGCCAGATGGAGAGAACCAGAATGGACCTTTTGAGGATTAATGATAAGGTTCAGGAAGCTGACCGTCAGGTTCGCATGCTTGGCAGGCATGTAGAGAAAGCGAAACGGTATAAGAGTTATTTTGAAAATTTAAAAACCCTTGAAGTGGGATTTGAGAATCGTCGATTCACAAGTCTCTCGGAAGCCGTAAAACAGCGAAAAACCGTAATAAATGAAAACGAATCGCAACGTGAAGTGTTAAGAGCGCGAATTGCAAGCGGTGAGTCCAGGGTAGAGAAGGTGCAGCTAGCGTCTCTTGAAAAGGAAAAAGAGCTTGAGGGTGCTTCTCGTAATGTAAGTGAGTCCAACGAAAAAATCATTCGGCTGGACAGAGATATTTCGGTTACTGAGGAGCGTCTCAGTAATCTGCGAAACAATGTAGGCCATTTCGATAAGGATGCCCAAACACTGCAAAGGCAAGCTGAAGAGTGCTGTAGGCTTAGAGCTCAGATAGAAAAAAGTATCGTCGAACGTGAAACTCAGCTTCAAAAAAGCGCCGGTAGGGTTGAGGGGGCAAATGATGAGCTTAGCAGGTTTGATCAACGACTCGCTGTGAAACGAGAGCAGGCTGATCAGCTTGGAAGAGATCAGATTGAACTCATAAACATTCAGGGTGAATCAAGAAACAAACTTAGCGCGTCAAAATCAAATCTTAGTAACGCTTTAGAACGTAAAAGTCGTGATGAACGTGAAATACAAAGTTTAGAGAGTCGCCTTGATGAGTATCAGGAAGCTATTGAGTTGTGTAAAAGAGAGCTTAATCAGGTTGATGAACACAACCATAATTTACTTCAGGAACGTGAAGTAATTACTGCAAAGATAGAAAAAGAGGATGAGCTCTACAGTAATTTAATGGAGAAGGAGAAGCATCTTGAAGCGCAGATCGCCTCTTCAAAATCACAATTAAAATTTCTTGAGGGTCTCGATGCTGCTTTTGAAGGCTATGAAAGTGGAGTAAAAGCCCTGCTTAAAGCAAAATTAGAGGGTATGCGTGGTATCGTTGCCAATATGATTACAATTTCTGATGAAAATGTGGTTTCGCTGGTAGAGAAGGCGATGGGCAGTCTTATCCAGACGATTGTGTTTGACACTGAAGAACAGTTGCAAAACGCAATTGAGTTTCTAAAATCAGAAAAAGCCGGCTCTGCCCGAATGGTTTCTCTTGAAAGGCTCCAAAAGATCAAACAGACCGAAATACTTGATCATCACGGTGCTTTGTCGGTACGAAAAATGGTCACTACAACACAGGACTATTCTCTACTGGCCGATCATTTCTTCAATAATTTGTATATAGCAGATGACTACAGTACCGCACTTTCCTTGTCCGGTGGTGAAAATAACACAGTGGTCATAACAAAAGACAGTGTGATGTTTAACTCTGATGGGACCATTGTTGCCGGTGATGTTAAAAAGGAAAAAGCGGGAATACTTCAGAGAAAACAGCAAATAGAAAAACTTTCGTCTGATATCGTTGTCTTTGAAGATGATTACCAGAAAATCATTGTAGAGAAAGATGATTGTATTATTAAGCGTGATGAGGCTAAGATTGAGCTGATTGAGGTGGACGAAAAAATAAACAGCGGACACAGAAAACAGCAGGAACAACAAACAAATATTCGTCACTACGAAAACGAGACTCAAAACATTGTAAACAGACTTCAGACGATTAAACCAGAAATGGTTTCGCTGAACGCTAAAATTTCTGAACTCGAAGAGCATATTTCAACCAGTGAAGCAGAGGTGGCAACATTTCAAAGCAAGCGGGAAACGCTTGAGGAACAGGTTGAGGTTGCACGAAATGCGGTCAGGGAGATGGAAGAGGAACGTAAGTCACTTGTAGAGCACCTTAAAAATATCGAGCTTGAAGTTCATGGGCTTAAAAACAGACTCGCCCAGGATAGGCAGGATATAGAGCGTTTAACTAAAGAAAATAAAATATTTTCTGAGCGTAAAGAGTCAAAGATTGAGGATAAAAGAAAAGCGATACGGGAGATAGAGGAGCTTGAGCACTCAATAGTTTCCCTTAATAAAGAGTTGGAAAATAACAGGAAGATCAGAGAAGAGCTTGAAGCGGTACGAGATACCATTCGTGAGGAGTACAATGGATACCTCCTCGAGATTGAAGAGTATCGAAAAGAGATGAAAAACGATCAGTCTGAGCTCAACTCTATTGCAAACAGAATTCATGACAGTGAACTGAAACAAACCCGCGATGTGCAGGAGCTTCGTCGAATAAGAGAAAGGATCTGGGAGGCATATGAATTAGATCTTGAATCTCCCCCGGAAGACCTTCCATGTATTGATGAAGATGATAGTGAAGTTGTAAAGAATATTTCTATGCTTAAAGAGAGAATCAAGCATGTTGGTCAGGTGAATATGGCCGCTCTTGAAGATTTTGAAACGGAGAGTCAACGATTAAAAGAACTCACAGAGCAGAGGGATGACCTTCAAACTGCTGTGGACGAGTTAGAAAAAGCCATACGAAAGCTTGATAGAGAGGCTCGCGCACAATTTCTTGCGACTTTCGAGCAGGTTCAGAAAAATTTCACCGAAATGTTCACTACTCTTTTCGAAGGTGGTGAGGCAAGTATTCAGCTTGAGGAAAACGTTGATCCGTTGGAAGCTGCAATTCACATAAATGTAAGGCCTGCAGGAAAGAAAATGAGAGGTGTACAACTGCTTTCAGGTGGTGAGCGTGCGCTTACGGCTATTTCACTTCTCTTTGCTCTTTATCTGGTTAAACCATCAGCCTATTGTATACTCGATGAGCTGGACGCGCCGCTGGATGACGCAAATATTGGTAGATTTGTAAAGGTACTCAAGAAGTTTGCAGAGAAAACGCAATTTATAATTATAACTCACAACAAACGTACCATGGAAGCTGCGGACTTACTCTATGGGGTTACTCAGCAGGAATCAGGTATCTCTAATATCGTTTCGGTTAACGTTAATGATGCAGCGTTACAGGCTGCTTAAATAAAAAAAGAAGTGGAAGTCTGAAACCGTTTAGGGTACAAGCGACTTCCACTTTTTATATATTCTCAGGCAGAAAAAGAGCGTTCAAACAGCTTTTCTATCGCGACCTGACTTTCTTCTGTTAAATTTCTGGAGCCGGTCCCGCAAAACTTAGGTTCTATGATCAGTGGCTCATCTTCAACCCACTCAGCACTTCGCCAGGTAAACCATTTATCTTTGTTTTTATCAAACACATGAACATTGCGGTTAAAAAATTTCCCCAGCTCAACACCCCAGCCGGTTCCGCCCCTTACGGTTTTATCGCTCATGATTTCTCCGACAGCAAATATTTGTGAGCTGTTGTTTATCATATGAAAAATCGACTGTAGCACTCTTTTTATTTTCTCAGACTGGGTGTACTGGCGATGCATATGGTTAGAAACTATTTCCATGCTTATATCACCACGGCCCAGTTCCTTATCACTGAGCATCACTACATTTTTTTCTCGCTTAATATAGTGCCCTTCATATGAATAAGTTACCTCTTCAACTCCCCATTTTTCGGCACATTCCCCAAAAAATGTCTCAGCTCCAATATGGCCGCCACTAAACAGCGTACATTCTGATGGTTTAAGCATGGGTTTACTCCTTTCAAAAGATCCAAAAATAATGCAGTATTGTGCTCTGATTTATTATAATCACTAAAAAACAGCTGATTTTAAGGAGCAGTTAAAATAAAACCTGCTTATGTATGAAGCGATATATTCTTTTGTTTTCATACCCTTACAAAGAAAAATAGTGAAGATAGCGCATATAGAGCAGGGAATAATAGCTGTTACCCTCACAAACCTGCATATTGCCTCAGTTTTAGTTACATTTCATATAGTGTTTCATCTTTCTTAGGAGGGGGACTTTTTCGTCCTTTTTGGGTTTTTACTCTAAAAAATTCATTCTCACCTATACTATCCAGATCCTCTTCAATATCTACACTACTGTCTCCTGCTTCCATACGACTCAGTGCCTCTTCCATCTTATCACCCAATTCAAGTCCTGTGGCGTTTGAGAATTTGCGCATCAAATGAGCTGCCTCCCGGGGATCATCTTCACTAATATGCTCTGCTTCAGAGGCTATCGATTCTACTGCCTGCACCATCATTGATTCATCAATTTGGGGGCTGATGGTGTTTTGGTTATCCGGGTTATCAGCATTTTGACCTTTTGGGTTAAAGGAGAACATTGAAATCATGCGCTTGAGTTGGTGGGAATTGTTTTTGGGACATGCCGGAGTAGTTTGTGGATTCACTGAGCGGGAAAAAAAGGTAAAGATAGTATTGCACTGTTCGCAGAAGAATTCGTACATGGGCATAGTTTATCTCCTATAAAAAGTGGCAGCAATGTTTTCAGGTCTTCGGTTATAATGATAACAGAGAACTATATTTTATGCTCTTTTGGGTGCTTTACCGAATTTCAATTACATTAAATATAATGAGTTTACAGCAAAGATGAAAATAAATAAGTAATAGTCCCATGTTTTGCTTAAAAAAGTATAAATACAAAATGAATGCCTCTTTAGGGACGAATGAAAGGAGAAAGGTTGATGCCATATGAATATCTGGAGAAATTAACCTCCTCAGATGCAGGCTTTTCTGTGTGGGGTGAAAGTGTTTGTGAGGTTATACAAACTGCCGGTGATGCACTTATTGGGGTTATGGTAGAGGTTGTAGAATCTATTAAACCAGTTGAAAAACAACAAGTTACGCTTAAAAATGATGATCTTGAAATGCTTCTGGTTGATGCGCTTCAGGAGTTAATTTTTTTGAAAGATGCTTACGGCAAACTTTTCCGGTACAGTGGGTGTGAAGTCAGGGAAGATCAGGCGGGGTATACTTTTGAGGGAGAGATCAGGGGGGAGTTGATGGACAGGGATAGGCATCAGTTCTCTGTCGATGTTAAGGCGGTAACGATGCATAATTTTTCCTTAAAAGAACACAACGGGCAATGGAAGGCAACGGTGGTGGTGGATATCTAAAAGTGCTCAGGCATGGTATTTGACACACCTAAGGGTTGAGATGCTTTTTATGAATACTTAAATAGCTTAGAAAAAATCGCAGTGATAAAAAATAACTTTTGACTACTTATGGTGTTGTGTGCTTTGAGATACAGGAGAAAATTGTATGGAAATAAGAAAGGATACTGAAACTGAGATTGTAATGGAGCTCAGTGATGAAAAGGTGTCGCTTGTAGGCGATTTATATGTCCCTGAGAACGCACAGGGTTTAATTCTTTTTGCGCACGGAAGTGGCAGTAGCCGTCAGAGTCCGCGTAATCGCTTCGTTGCTCAATACCTCAACAGAGGAATGTATGCAACACTTCTTTTTGATCTTTTGACCCGTTCTGAAGAGGCTGCAGACCTGGTTTCAGCTAATCTACGTTTCGATATAGACCTTCTATCAAGCAGGCTTTCGGGGGTGACCGATTGGGTAGTAAACAACTCAGAGCTTAACCAGTATGGAATCGGCTATTTTGGTGCAAGCACTGGTGCTGCAGCTTCACTGGTGGCATCGGTGGGCAGAAAAGAGGTCAAGGCTATAGTGTCTCGCGGTGGAAGGGCTGATATGGCTGGCTCTCTTTTGCGGGAAGTGGCTGCGCCAACGCTGTTAATAGTCGGGGGAGAAGATCATCCAATCATTGATCTTAATAACCGTGCTTTAAATGAGCTTGGTACTCAAGCAAAAGAGGTAAGAATCGTTGAAGGTGCAACTCATCTCTTTGAGGAACCAGGGGCATTGGATGAAGTAGCAAGAATGGCGGTGGACTGGTTTATAAGGTATCTCCATTAGCCTCCACCTTTATGTACAATGATCCGGGTACTTTAGTTATCCGGATCATGCACCTCAAAATTTAGAATGGATAACTCCCCACAGGGAATGGATTAGTGTAAATCCAGGCATTCTTACCCTTATATACCTCTACTCTGTAACACCCTTTGGAAGCAATGGGGAAACAGGCGTTTTTTGAAGTGATTTTTTCCTGTAAAATGCCATTTTTATACAGTACGATCGTACCCTTTGAGGGTAAACTAACCTGAAGTTTTGCCGGAAGGGTACTTTCGGATTCAACCATTCCCGGCCACACGGTTCGATTATCTGCTGTGTGCAGCAAAAAATTACTACCACGAGCATCCCCTCGTCTGAAGTTGCTAATAAAACCATGGCCTTTTTTCAATGATTGCATGACTTTTACTTTTGCTTCCCTGAAATGTAATTCCTTAAGGGGAGTGTCTAAATAGAGGTGATTGCGAATACCTTTAAGTTCTACTTTTATGGGGAACACAGTGTAGTTAAAGGGACCAATCTTTAAGACCCGTGTGTGTGCATCAACACCACCCACACAACTCACAAACCTCTTTTGGTTTAATTGATCCCACCTTTCGAGCAACTCGGTAGGAACAGTACCAAGAAAACGCCTTGGATAGAGCAGTTTAAACGCACTTTTCCAGGATTTTAGCTGTTCTATCCACTCCGACATCTGATTCCAAAGCTCAATTCCATCATAACCAGTAACGTCCCACTGAGTCCACGGATAGGGGGGAAGTTTGCCAAAATAGTTTCTTCTTTCTGCGGGATGAGCCAGAAAACCAATTCCACCGCTATCTTTAACTGCATCAATGTAGTGCTGAGGTTGCTTAAGATCTTTAAATACCTTATCTGTTCCAATAACAAGATAATGGTTAAGGTTATTGGCATCATTGTGTTCATAACCAACGATCAGTAAAAGGTCATCATGGAATCGTTCGACCCCATTTTCTTTGGCATTCATGTTCATATGGTCAGTAGTGATAATAAAATCAAGACCGATCTGTTTAGCTACGCTTATTAGCTCTTCATAGGTGGCCCCGCCATCAGAATAGGTTGTATGTAGATGAAGTGCTCCACAAACCTGATTATTTGCTTCTTTAGAGTTGAACATTTGCCTGGTTTCACAGTTTCATTTTAAAAGGGTTCGTTTTTACGATAGTTATAAATTAAGCCGGGGGTAAAATTTATGCAAGAGTTGAGGAAACTTTATAGATGATGAATAACTGTCAGGGAATACAAAAACTTATGATTTATTTAATCGAATGTAATTCATTGTAACTTAATGTATTACTAAGTTTAAAAAAAATATGACCTAAACTAAACCATTTGAATATAGAAAGTTCTTGTACCTATATCCAACATATGCAAGTATGTGCATGTTTTAAAAGACAACGCTCTCGTACCCACTAACTGTAATATAACCTTTTTATTTCCTTATAAATAAACAGCTTATAAACACAATGTAAAATCTCTACAATAATAGTTTAAAATTTACTTAAAAATGTGCGGAAAAATCTTGTTTAAACCCCGGATTAATGGTACTATCTGGATAATCTGGGATAGTAAAGCATATTTAAAATTAAGATTAACTTCATGTATAAAGAATATACTATAAAGCATAATTTCAGAAACCTTGAATCAGTAAAGGTATATTAATGAGTATACTGTCTGATATTTCTAAGAAAATCAACCGTTTTGCATCTCTAATTACAATTATTGATAAAACTGATCTGAGTGGATTTGGAGAAATTCAGAGCGGAATGGACGAGATCATAACCAGTGAAGCCCTACCAGGTGCGTTTCATGAACTTGCCAGAAGAACATCCGCTTTAATTTCTAACATCCTGCTTGAAGAGACACCGTTTGAATCTGGATTAAGTAAAGTATGTGAATCTATAGAAAAGATGCAAAAAGAGCTTGGTAAAAGAGCAGAAATCACCAAAGAAAATATCAGTAATGAACAATCAGGGTTGAAACAACAACCAGTAATAAATAAAGAAGATAAAGATTTACTGATCAAGTTCGCTTCACAACAGCAATCAAATCTGGAAGACTTTGAAGCCTATATCCTTGAATACGAAAAAGGAAACACGCAGGCTGATAATGCAATCAGAAGGATTTTGCATACCTGGAAAGGTGAGTTTGGAGTATTGGATTTGCAACAATACTCATCCCTGATTCATCAGCTGGAAGACAGGTTTACAAGTAAATCTATCGATGTGGATAAACTTTTAAAATTCAAAGATTTGCTAAGTAGAAAATTTGAATATTTAGCAAAAGGAATTATTGCTGATATTGATGGTCAAGAATATGATTGGTTTTTATCTGACACAAGTACTGATAGAACTGATACTGAACAGAAAAAGGAAAATGTAACAGAGGAGCATAACGGCAGGCCGTTAAATATAGAGCATCTGGACACGTCTCTGTTAAAAGATTTCATTACTGAAGCTAAAGAACATATATGCAGTGCAGAAGAAAACCTTCTTGAACTTGAGAAAGAAGCTTCGGGTATAGATAACATTAATACAGTTTTCAGGGCCTGGCATACTATTAAAGGTGTTGCTGGTTTTTTGGAGCTGAAAGATATAAATCAATTGGCACACTTAATGGAAAGCGTAATTGATGACTTCAGGAAAGGTAATGATGTTCTTGGTAATGAGTTAATAGATGCACTGCTCGAAGGAAATGACTGTATTAAAAATTTAGTGAGTTGTATTGAGAACTTACTTGATAAGAAACCCTATAAAACACCTCAAAATTACGATGCAATAATAAATAGACTTAATAGCTTATTAAAGAATACAGAAGCTGATAAAGATAAATTAGGTGGGATATTAATTGAGGATGGCGGGGCGAGCAAAGAGAATGTAAGAAACGCTTTGAATTTACAAAAAGATGGTGATAAAAGAAAGATTGGAGAAATACTTGTTCAGGAAGAAAAGATAGAGAAAAATGCTGTAAAAAAGGCATTAGAAAAGCAAAATGTGGCGAGGGAAGGTACTGAAATTGAAGAAAGCATACGGGTACCTGTAAGTAAAATTGATAGTCTGGTAGACACCATAGGAGAGGTTGTGATAGCACAGTCGATGATCAACGCCTCTTCTGAGATAAGTAAAATAAAAGATCAGGTCTTGCATAACAGGATTGCCAGATCAAATCTGATGATGAGACAGATCCAGGAAACTGCAATGTCTTTAAGAATGGTGTCTGTTAAAACAACATTTCAGAAGATGGCGAGGTTGGCAAGAGATCTGTCCAGAAAAAGTAATAAGGAGATAGAGTTTTGTACTGAAGGAGAAAATACTGAGCTGGACAAAACAGTGGTAGAAAAAATTGGCGATCCATTGATACATATGATCAGAAATTCATTGGATCATGGTATTGAAACAAGAGATGAACGCATAGCAAACGGCAAGGGGATTAAGGCAAAACTTAAGCTGAGTGCATATCACCGGGCCGGTAGTATCTTTATAGAATTATGCGATGATGGCAGAGGGCTTGATAAAAATAAAATATTGAAAAAGGCGATAGATAATAAATTATGCTCAAGTGATGAAAATTTGAGTGATGATGAAATACATAAACTAATATTTATGCCAGGATTCTCAACTGCCACAGAAGTTACTGACATTTCTGGAAGAGGTGTAGGTATGGATGTGGTAAAGAGAAATATTGAAGCTTTACGGGGTACCATTGAGATAAACACTGAGTATCTGGTTGGTACAACATTCACCATAAGACTCCCTCTTACATTAGCCGTTGTTGATGGAATGGTGATTACTTGCCAAAGTGAAACATATGTTATACCCACACTTACAATAATAGAAACGATACGGCCCGATAAGAAGGCCATGAAATCAATAATTGGTGAAGCTGAAGTCATTGATGTTAGAGGTGAACTAATACCAATAATCTATCTTGCTTTAGCATTGGGACATGAAAAAATCTGTAGAGATGATGATTTTGTGGTAATGGTGGTTGAAGATCTGGTTGGAAGAAAAGCGGGATTAATAATTGATTCTATTCTTGGACAACAACAGGTAGTGGTTAAAAACCTCGGGGCAGGTATGGGAGAAATACCCGGTGTAACAGGTGGAGCTATAATGAATGATGGGTCAGTAAGTTTGATAATTGATATCGGTGGAATTATTAGAAACGCATTCAACCAATAAACTGGAGGAAGCTGTATGTCGGTAAACGCTGAAGCTGTGGATACGAGTAACAAGGTATCCCAGGTAGGTGAAAAGTTGGCTGGTAAGTACCTTACCTTTAAACTTGCAGAGGAGGAGTATGGGCTTGAAATTCTAAAAGTTCAGGAAATAATCAGAATGCAGGTGGTAACAAGAGTTCCAAAAACCCCTCAGTATGTAAGGGGTGTTATAAACCTAAGAGGTAAGGTTATACCAGTTGTTAACTTAAGAAGTAAATTCAAAATGGAACACCTCGAAGATACCGAAAAAACATGTATTATAGTTGTACAGATAAAGAATAGTGATACTACTATTGTAATGGGTATAATAATAGATGAAGTAAAAGAAGTGCTTGATATTGATGCTAAAAATATAGAAGAAACACCCACCTTTGATTCAAGTATCAACACTGAATTTATCATGGGCATGGGCAAAGTAGGTGGTGATGTTAAAATACTTCTGGATATCGATAAAGTTCTTTCTGCTGGTGAAATATCTAAAATAGCCGATTCAATAAAAGAATAAAAAAATACAACTCAGTGAAAGGAAGTGAAATGTTAAACAAAATCAAAATCGGAACCAAATTAATTGGTGGGTTTATTATTGTTGCATTGTTAACACTATTTGTTGGAGTATACTCCATAATAAACCTTGGAAATATAAATGATATGCTCAATGAAATGTATGAAATGCATTTGATGGGCATAAGCAGGGTAAAAGAGGCTAATGTTAATCTGATTAATATTGGTAGAGGGGCCCGTCAGCTCATTATCGCCTCCGATGAACAGGAGCGTAATGAGGTAGCAAGAAATATAAGAAGGTTTAATGAACAGTTGAGAATTGAGATGGATGAAGCTGCATCCACTATGATTACAGATGAGGCAAGAAGGTTACATAGTCAGACCATTGAAGTATATGATAATTACTATAGAAGAGTGGATAATTTTATATCTCTGATGTCACAGCAGGAAATCATGGACATAGATGAACAAATCTTGGATAGAATTGAAGACATGAGAGAAGACGCTGATAGAATGGATGAGCTCATGGTCACTCTGAGTGAATATAAAGAGGAAATGGGGGAACAAGCAGAGCGGGAAAGTGAAGCTATGTATGCACAAATAAGTGCAATGCTTATGATTGTAATTGTAGTATCCACAATTTTGGGTATACTAATCGGTTATTTGCTCTCAAAAAGTATAAGCAAGCCGCTTGAAAAAGTAGTTAAAATGCTTAATGAAATGGCAAAAGGTCACCTTGGGATGAGGCTAAAACTGGAGAGAGAAGATGAACTGGGTGAAATGGCTCAGGTAATGGATGACTTTGCAGACCACTTACAAAAGAATATTGTGAATTCAATTCAAAAAATATCAATCGGTGATCTGGATATAGACGTTAAACAATCTGATGACAAAGATGAAATCGTTCCGGCTTTGAATCAAACTGTGAATTCATTGAAAAAAGTTAGCGAAATTGCAGAACAACTCAGTGTTGGAAACACAAATGTGAAAATAGAGAAAAGAAGTGAAAAAGATACATTAATTGAGAATTTCCAAAAAGTTATAGGTAATATAAAGCATGATGCTGAAAATATCCGTCAAATGGCAAAGGGTAACTTGGATTTAGACATATCTATTATGTCAGAGGAAGATGAACTGGCAAAGAGCTGTCGAGATATTCGGGATACCCTAAAAGAGATGGTAAACGATGTTGATCTATTGGTAAAGGCTGCTATTGAAGGAAAACTTGAAACAAGAGCTGATGTTGGAAAACATAAAGGAGCTTACAAGGAAATAGTAGGAGGTATTAATAATACTCTGGATGCGATACTTGAACCTATTCAGGAAGCTGCAGAGATATTACAGAGAGTAGCTGATAGGGATCTATCTGCACGTATGTTAGGTGATTATAAAGGAGAGCATGCAAAAATTAAAAATGCTTTAAACACCACTGTTGAAAATTTAGACACAGCTATAAGTCAGGTCTCCCAATCAACAGAGCAGGTATCCTCTGCTTCTCAGCAGATTAGTGCTGGCAGTCAATCTCTTGCACAGGGTGCAAATGAACAGGCAAGTTCTCTTGAGGAGGTATCATCGAGCCTCGAAGAGATGTCTTCTATGACAAAACAAAATGCCGGTAATGCCTCTCAGGCTAAAAACCTCTCCGGTGAAGCTAATAGCAAGGCGGAAATGGGTACTGAAGCGATGGAAAGAATGGGGAGTGCAATAAATAAAATCAAAGAATCCAGTGACCATACCGCGAAAATCGTAAATACAATTGATGAGATAGCGATGCAAACTAACCTTCTGGCGCTTAATGCTGCTGTAGAGGCTGCACGAGCAGGTGAGGCAGGGAGAGGGTTTGCGGTTGTTGCAGAAGAGGTAAGAAATCTTGCACAAAGAAGTGCAGAAGCTGCAAAAAATACTGCCGATATGATTGAAGAATCGGTGAAAAACGCTCAAGACGGGGTAGGTATTTCCGAAGAAGTTTCTAAATCTTTCGTTGAAATCGTTTCAAGTATTAGAAAAGTGAATGATTTGGTTTCTGAAATATCTGCTGCTTCAAATGAGCAATCACAGGGTATTGAGCAGGTAAATACTGCTGTAGCACAGATGGATAAAGTCACTCAGCAAAACGCTGCAAACTCTGAAGAGTCTGCGAGTGCAGCTGAGGAACTTAGCTCTCAGGCAGAAGAACTTCAGGGTATGGTTGCTCAATTTAAATTAAGTAAATCGCAGATTAACGACTTTACACAAATGAAGAAGACGAAAAATATAGAAATCAAACCTCCTAAATCAAGTAAAAATAACGGAAATAAACAACATGACACTTTTCCAAAAAAGAGTTCTGAAGATTTAATTCCCATGAATGATGATGAGGTTTTAAAAGAGTTCTAATGATAAAATAGAGAGATCTCTTTAATAAGGGATCTCTCTATAATAAAACATAAAAAATAGATGATACAGTAAGCTGAACCATCTATTTAAAGCAGACCTTATAGGGAAGTAATAATGAATGGAACAAAAATATTTTAAGAAATTATGTGATTTTATCTATGAGCAGAGCGGTATCTCTCTTACAGAAAAAAAAGAGGCCCTGGTTAATACCAGGATTTCAAAACGAATGCGAGCTCATGGAATAGATAATGTTAAAGAATACATTGATCTAATTACCAATGACAGCTCTGGAAATGAAATTATTCAGCTGCTTGATGTAATCTCAACAAATGTCACCCATTTTTTCAGAGAGAATGTGCATTTTGAGTTCCTGACCGAAAAAATGAAGGAATGGCTTAGTGAAGGAAACCGAAGGTTTAGGTTTTGGTCTGCAGGATGTTCTTCAGGAGAAGAACCCTACTCCCTGGCCATTACACTGTCGGAAGTTATTGGTGAAAATAATATCGATACAAAAATTCTTGCCACAGATATATCGACCAGAATATTAGAAAAAGCTAACAACGGTGTTTATGAATCTGATAAAGTAGCAAATGTACCTAAACTATACAAATCAAGATATTTTATTAATAACACTAATGTTTTTAGCGTAAAAGATAGTATACGTAGTACAATTGTTTTTAGAAGACTTAATTTGTCTAAAGTCCCGTTCCCTATGAATGGACCAATGGATGTAATATTTTGCCGTAATGTTATGATTTACTTTGATAATTACATAAGAGAGAAATTAATAAAAGAATTCTATAGGTTGCTTAAACCCGGAGGATATCTGTTTGTAGGTCATTCAGAGAGTCTTACCGGACTTTTATCTGGAATGAAAGCAGTTAAACCATCAATTTATATAAAAGAATAATTGTGAATTTTTGTTTATGGTTATATAGTAAGAAGAAGCTGTGATTTTGATGTAGAGACATATAATACGGGGGATCAAATTGAAAACTCTTATTGCTGAAGATGATTTCACAAGTAGGTTATTGTTTCAGGAATTGTTAAAAGGTTTTGGAATTACCCATGTTGCGGTAAACGGAAAAGAAGCTGTGAAAGCTGCTAAAATTGCGCTCGATAATAACGAACCCTATGACTTAATTTGCCTGGATATAATGATGCCTGAAATGGATGGCCACATGGCACTTAGTGCTATTAGAAAACTGGAGGAGGAAAAGGGACTGTACTCTTCTGATGGAGCTAAGGTTATTATGCTCACGGCTCTTGGTGATTTAAAAAACGTTAGTAGTGCATTCTCTGAGTTATGTGATGCATATATTGTAAAACCAATTGGAAAAGATAAGCTTATCAATACTTTAAATGAACTAAAATTGGTATAAGAATATGAAAGTTTTGATTGCCGAAGATGATTTAACATCCAGAAAAATGCTCGAATCACTGCTTCAAAAGTGGGGATATGATGTTTGTGCGACAAGTAATGGTAAGCATGCATGGGAAATTCTTGAGCAAAGTGATTCACCCCATCTTTTAATTATCGATTGGCTGATGCCTGAATTGGATGGTTTAAGCTTATGTAGAAGGATAAGAGAAAAATTTTCCGATTATTATACCTACATCATACTGCAAACTACAAAAGATTGCAGTGAAGATAAAAAGTATGGATTTAAAGCTGGTGTTGATGATTACCTTGTAAAACCTTTTGATAACCTTGAGTTATACCATAAAGTGAATGTTGGTTCGAGGGTGATTACTTATGAATACAAGATAAACGAAAGCAGAAAATCTATCCAAAAATATGCTCAGCAAATGGAATCCTTAGCTCAGCAAAGAGCAAAGCAGTTGGTCCATACAGATAGAATGGCTACATTGGGAGTACTGTCTGCGGGGCTTGCACACGAAATAAACAACCCGACATCATTTATATCTGGAAATGCTCAACTTATAGAGAAAGCCTGGAGAATAATAAATGAAAAGATCGGTAACGAGGTAAATGAAAATGAAGATGAAACATTCAAAATGGTGTGTGATGAATTTCCGGATATGATTGATGGCATAAAAAAAGGTGTAGATCGTATTACATCGATAATTAACGGATTAAAGGGATATGCGAGACATGGAAGCACCAATAAAGAATCATTTACTATTAGTCATGTTATAGAAGAAGCGCTTCAATTATGCCAAACAGCCCTGAAGTACAATGTAAAAGTAACTGTTGATTGTGAATATGATAGCACTGTATCCGGAGATAAACAGCAAATAGAACAGGTTCTTGTTAATCTGATTCTTAATGCCGTTCATGCAATGGAAAATAACGAGGAGAGCTTTCTTACTATAAAAGCAGAGAAAAAAGAAAAGTATGTGTCTGTTTCAGTTACAGATAACGGTATAGGGGTATCAAAAAAGGTTATAAACAAACTATTCGATCCCTTTTTCACTACAAAAGAAGCAGGTAAAGGAACCGGACTTGGTCTGTCGATATCTAATAATATTATAATTGAACATGGTGGAGAGCTAAAGTGTATACCGATGGAAAAGGGTGCTTGTTTCAATTTCACACTACCAACCAACAGTAAGAAATAACTTAAATAACGTAAATAAAGAAAATTAGTGGCAGGAGAGTGATGATAAATGAGAAAACTACTTATCGTTGATGACGAAATTGAGATACGAAGAATGCTTTCCAGACATTTTAGGTTACTTGGATATAGTGTTGAGGTTGCAGAAAATGGAGTTGAGGCATTACAAAAAATGTCTGAAAATTATACCGAAGTACTGATAAGTGATATTAAAATGCCTGAAATGAGTGGTGTTGATCTTCTTAGAGAAGTGAGGTCACAATACCCGATGGTAAGGAGTATTATGATTACCGGGTATGTTACTCTTGAGAATGCTCTTGCATGCATGCGACTTGGAGCAGATACGTGCATTTTCAAACCATTTAAAGATCTGGATGAGATTGAATTGGCTGTAAAAAAAGCCATTGATTCTTTAGATTGTTGGAATAGTAAACTTCGCGAATTGCGTGGAATGAAGTAGACACCCAATCACTTGAAAGGTTAAATATGAACAGTGATGTTAATGAATCAATCGATCCGGATCTCAAAGTCGAATTTATTGATGAATCGATTGATGGCCTTAATGAAATATCAGATCTGCTTGTGCAGCTGGAAAGTGATCCCGGAAATATTGACATCATTCAATCTGTATTTAGGCCTGTTCATTCAATCAAAGGAAACTCTGCTTACTTTGGTTTATTGCAAATAAAAAAATTAGCACACGAAACAGAAAATTTACTCGATCTTATAAGAAATGGTGCTCTAACAGCTCAATCATGGATGATAAGTATATTACTCAAGAGTATCGATGAATTAAGAGCAATGTTTGAAAGGGTAAGAGATAACAATAATGAGGTTATCAGTGAAAATGAGTTTAGCACATTAATTGAAAAAATTAAAGAAGCTGCAAACATTGAAAAAATAGACGAAGAAAAGATCTGGAAAGATATATTTGAACAAAGTAAAAGAGTAAGAAAAGAGGGAAATTTAGATAAAGAAAATCTGTTGTTACTACTGGATAGAATAGATAAATTAGCTCAATGTAATACTTTTGCTCAAAAAATATTCAGTGAAACAGATACTGAAAATAAAAATGATAACACTATAGATGAAAAAAATTCTACTATTGAACAGTTGTTAAATGATATTTCCGATCCCGATAAGATGAAATCACAACTGTTGAAAATTCTCTCTCATTACAAAGAAAGTAAACCATTAGTTGAAAGTATTGTTTTAGAAATCGTTTCAGAGATTGATTTGTTTATTAACTCTGTAGGAATTGATGACCCTATAGCAAAAGAATCAATTATGGGGCATTTAGAGAAATTAGAGTTAGTGCTTAATGAGCAGGACACAACCCCAAAAACTCTGGAAAACACTAGTAACAAAAGTAATACCCACAATTCACCCACTGCAAAGACAATGAGAATACCCGAAGAAAGTATTGATGGTTTTCTTAGTTATGTGGGTAATCTTATAACCATTGGTGAAATGTATCAGCATATCTATAAAAAAATGTCTCAAAAAAAATCACTGTACGAAATGACAACAGAGTTTCGCAGGGTAAATGAAGCGTTTTCTGATCTTTCACTTTCGCTTCAAAGTAGTATTATGAATATACGAAAAATGCCTATAGGAATTATACTGCAAAAGGCACCAAGAATCATAAGAGATATAGCTACTGAAAATAATAAAAAGATTAATACGATTATTAATGGCGATCATATAAAAGTAGATAAAAGTATTATTGGGAATATAGAAGCACCTTTGGTTCATATGTTGAGAAACGCGGCTGACCACGGTATAGAATCTATTGAAGAGAGAAAATTATTACAAAAAGATTATACTGGTAGAATAGAAATCAATGTTAGCGAAAACACTGAAGAATTGATGATAGAAATTAAAGACGATGGTAAAGGACTCAATCTTAAAGAGTTAAAGGAAAAAGCCATTGAAACGGGATTAATAAATGAAAACGATGAGTTAACGGAAAATGATATAATCGATTTGTTGTTCGAATCCGGGATTTCAACATCCAAAGAAATAACAGATGTTTCTGGTCGTGGTGTTGGAATGGATGTAGTTAAAAGAAGTATAGAAGAAATTGGTGGAAAAATAGGTGTACTATCAAAACCGGGTGAAGGGAGTTCGTTTACAATTACATTGCCTAAAACTGTAAGTACACAGATTTTGTCTGGATTTGTCATTGTTGTTGATGGCTGTAGGTATGTTTTGCCAATGGAAAGAATTGTCAGGTCTTTTAAAGTAACCAGTGAAAAAAATCTAATAAAAATTCAAAACAAAGGAATATGTGTTAAAGATAGCGAATCAATTATTCCTGTGTTTCCTCTTCGCGAACTATTTTATGGGGATTTTTATAAGGAATATTTAAAGGGTATAATGGTTGTTGTGGAAGGAAAACGTGAGCTGATTTCATTATATGTAGACAGTATAGATGGAGTTAGGCAGGTTGTTGTCAAAGATATTGAAGGACTTAGTTGTACTAACGGCTGCTTCAATGGTGGTGCTGTTATGGGAGACGGAACAGTTGCTATGGTTATCGATATCGATCAGTTAGTTGAGTTTATCGATTATAACAGTATAGTAAGTCAAAATGTAGTTGGATAAAAATTATGAAACATATTGTTGGTGTTTCCGACATGATCATTACAGATAATAAAGACGATATTATAGTAACCCATGCACTTGGATCTTGTATCGGTGTAGCAGTCTATGATCCGGTTGCATGTGTAGGCGGTGTTTTACACTATATGTTGCCTCGTTCAGGTGCAGATTCAGAAAAAGCCAAAAAGAATCCATTAATGTTTGGAGATACCGGAATACCAATTCTGTTTGAAAGCGCATATAAAGCTGGTGCGATTAAAAAACGAATGAGAGTGGTAATTGCAGGAGGCGCACAGGTATTTGCATGTGAAAATGTGTTTGATATCGGCAAAAGAAACACATTAATCGCAAGAAAACTATTTTGGAAAAACAACATTCTTATTAGTGCTGAAGATGTGGGAGGAAACAAACCAAGAACAATGTACCTTGAGATGCAAACAGGTAAAACATGGTTCACCAGTAGAGGAGAATACAAAGAGTTATGAGTATCTATACACCCCTGAATAGTTCAATAAAACAGAATATATTTTACACACTTAATTACTAATTGAAAATAGTTTAAAGGGGGATTGAAAACATGGCCTATACAGTACTACTTGCCGATGATTCTGAAACGATACGAGATGTTCTTGAACGTACTTTAGGTATGACAGGATTAAAATTTGATAACATATATAAAACAGCTAATGGTAAAGAAGCCCTTACCATTATGAAACAGTCCTGGGTCGATATCTTATTTACTGATATAAATATGCCTCAATTAAATGGTATAGAATTGGTAAAACAGATGAGATCTGATGCAGAACTTAAGGAAATACCAGTTGTGATAGTTTCAACTGAAGGAAGTAAAAAAAGGATAAATGAACTCAAAGAGCAGGGGATTAAAGGATACTTAAGAAAACCGTTTACACCTGAGCGAATTAGAGATATAATTGTGGATACTCTGGGAGGATGGGATGAATAGTGAGAAGTATAAGGAAGTTGGCTTGAATGTTTTATCTCAAACACTTGAAAATGCAGCATTTGTATTTGTTGATAACTATGAAGACTGCACCATTGATCCACTTAACTGGAATTGTCAGGGTGTTTCTTTAAATTTCACTGGTAAAATAGATGGGGAAATTCATATATGGGCAGAAAAAGAATTTTGCAGGCATATCGCAGCTAATATGCTTGGGATGGATGAAGAGGAGCTTCAATCTTCAGACAAGTGTGCCGATGCATTTAAAGAACTTCTAAACATGATGGTTGGTAATCTATTAACAGAAGCATTTGGAACTGAACCAGTGTTTGATCTAGGATTACCAAAGCTGCTTGATAAAAATGTGCTGTTGGAAGATGTTTATAGTAACCGGGCATCATGGCTGAAAGCAGAAGGGTATCCTGTTCTTTTGATAATTAATATAGGGTAAAAATGATTAAAGTTATCGTTATAGATGATTCAGCCATTGTGCGACAGGTCTTAGCAAGAGAGCTATCAAAAGCGCCCGATATAGAAGTGGTGGCTACTGCAGCCGATCCATACATCGCCAGAGACAAAATAGTTGCATGTAAACCTGATGTGCTAACGCTTGATATAGAGATGCCACGAATGGATGGTCTTACATTTCTGCGCAAAATAATGCAGCACTACCCAATACCTACCATAGTGGTCAGTTCACTGACACCCAAAGGTAGTACTATGGCACTTGATGCGCTCTCCAGTGGGGCGGTGGATGTTATTTCTAAGCCAGGCTACTCTTATACCGTAGGCGATTTATCAAAAATTTTAATTGAGCAGATACGGGTTGCTTCAACTGTTACCTACGAAAAAATCAAAACTATCCGAAATACTACAATTAAATGTAGCAAACAAAAACGTCTTTCCCTTTCACAAACAACAAATAAGATTATTGCAATCGGTGCATCAACTGGGGGAACAGTAGCAATTGAAACTGTTCTAAAACAAATACCAGTAAATGCCCCCGGCATTGTGATAGTGCAACATATGCCCGAAAAATTCACCTCTTCTTTTGCACAACGGTTAAACAGCCTCTGTGACATTGAAGTAAAGGAAGCAAAAAACGGTGATTCGATTCTTCCCGGAAGTGCACTAATCGCACCCGGCAATTACCATACTGTGGTTAGAAGAAGTGGTGCCCGATACTATGTAGAAGTTAAATCCGGCCCCCCTGTGTGCCATCAGAGACCAAGCGTTGATGTGTTGTTTCATTCTGTCGCGAAATTTGTGGGGGCTAATGCAATTGGAGCTATCCTTACTGGTATGGGGGATGATGGGGCATCGGGACTTCTTGAAATGAGAAAATCGGGAGCTACTACCATTGCCCAGGATGAAAACAGTTGTGTGGTCTTTGGGATGCCAAAAGAGGCGATCGAAAATGGAGCCGCACAAAGAGTCTTACCGTTGGAAAAAATTGCCGCGGCTGTTTTGGGAACAAACAATACTAAAAATCATGAAGAAGCAGGTTATAATTTAAACAGAGTTTAGTTACATACTACCACACATATCTACCCCTTTTTTAGCGTACCGACTTTCTGTCTTTTCCTCAATCAGTGCAACATCTATTTTCAGGTTTCATTATAAAGAATTAGCAGTATAATTATCTTCCGGAAGACCGTTTTCGTGGCATTTTATTCAGAAGAAGAGATCAGCAAGTACGCATTTCCTGCAGTTGTGGAAGAGGGGCGTCGTTGGTATCAAAAGCAGAAAGTAATCTCGAGTAGCTTACTTGGTGACAATCTCATTGCCAGTGTTCGTGATGAGGCTACTCAGAAAGTAGTGATCAGTCGAGATTCCGAGGCCGGAATGCGCTTTGAGTGTAGCTGTGGCTTTGATATGGGCGGTGCCTGCAAGCATGCTGTTGCTGCTATGTTTTCGGCAAACGAAAGCAACGCTGTTCAGGTTGGTATCAATTGGGATAACTTGCCGCCGGCAGATGATACGGATGATGATGAGAGAGCAGAAAGTGAACAGAGAACTTCTGATTTAAATGTCGGGGAACTGCCGTTAAGCAAACCTGTGGGAAGATTGTATCTAACTGAAAGCGAATCAATGCTTTTGGTTGAATTGAGATTTCATTATAATGGGTTGGCTGAGTTTTCACGCACCGACTCAAATCAAAGCCGCATTGTTCTGTCAGAAAGTGGCAAACTGGTAAAGGTTACACGGTCCCGGGCAAGAGAAACAGTGCTTACCGCTAAACTGGCCTCCTATAACCTTGTACGATATCAGGCTGCTACCTTCACCCCCGATTGTGATCCCCGCATCTGGACTCTTCAGGAATTACCCCGTTTGGCCAGGGATGGTTTTGAAATATACGGTCAGGAGAAACTCATCTCCTCAAATGCCCGCAAATCCACTCCCAAACTAAACGTTGTAGTTACAACCAAAGAGGGGGTATTTGAATGCGCCTTGACGGTAAAATTTGATGGTATCTCTGCTACCTTAGCTTCATTACTGCAAGCGGTGAGAGAGGGGAGTCGTTTCGTATTATTATCCGATGGAAGCTCTGGTATGTTGCCTCAGTCGTGGCTGGATAAGTTCTCCGCACTCTTTTCTGCCATAAATGAAACCGAAAACAAGGACCGACTCCTAATCAAATCATCTCAGATTGCATTGGTGGACATGCTCTTTTCTATGGCAGATAAGAGCGAAGGGGACTGTGATTTTTTAAGCAAAAGAGAGCGTCTTAAAGACTTTAAAAACATTAAAGAGGAACCAGCCCCGGAATCCTTTAACTGTACCATGCGTGATTACCAATTAGCTGGTTATCAATGGTTTATGTTTTTGAAGCACTATGGCTTCGGAGGATGTCTTGCCGACGATATGGGACTTGGTAAAACAGTTCAAACCATTGCGCTTCTGTTACGGGAAAAGCAGTCTAAACAGAGCTGTCCCTCTCTTGTTGTGGTACCGACCTCACTTTTGTTTAATTGGATTAATGAGATACAGAAATTTGCTCCTGCCATAAGAACACTGTTATATCATGGGCCTAAAAGGCACAATTATAAAGATTTAACTGCTATGGCCGATGTGGTAATCACATCCTATGGCACAATGGTAAGAGATCTGAATCAGGTAATGACAAAAAAGTTTAATTACTTGATACTTGATGAAGCTCAGGCCATAAAAAACCCCACCTCACAGGTTAGTCGGGCTATACGGCAAATTAAGGCAAAGCATAAACTTGCTCTCAGTGGTACCCCCATCGAAAACAACTTATCTGAGCTATGGTCATTATTTACGTTCCTTAACCCGGGTATGCTTGGGAGCTTTAGAAGTTTTGCCAAAAATTTCATAAAGCCTATCATGAAAGACTTAAATGAGAATACTACAGCAGTGCTACGGCAAATGATTCATCCCTTTATACTTAGAAGGACCAAAGAACAGGTAGCCAAAGAATTACCGCCTAAAAGTGAAGTGATACTCTACACCGAAATGCTTCCTGAACAGAAAATGCTCTACGATATAACCCGTGATACCTACAGAGGTAAAATAATCGACTCCATAGAAAACTCAGGGATCGAGCGGGGAAGATTTGAGATGCTTGAAGGGTTGATGCGGTTGCGACAGATCTGTTGCCATCCTTCGATTATGAATAAGAGTTTTTCTGAAGAAAGCGGGAAATTTAATCTGCTTGAGGAAGTGCTCAGTGATATCGTTTCGGGCGGACACCGCGTTTTAATATTCTCACAATTCGTTAAAGCACTTGAACTTATCAGAGTACGACTCGCTCAACAGGGGATCAGCACAGAACTGTTAACCGGCCAAACCAGAAACAGAGAGAAGGTTGTTGATCGGTTTCAGAACAGAAACAGTGCTCCTGTTTTCTTGATCAGTCTTAAAGCCGGGGGGACCGGCCTTAATCTGACCAATGCTGATTATGTTGTACACCTGGACCCATGGTGGAATCCAAGTGCTGAGAATCAGGCTTCAGACAGGGCCTACCGCATCGGTCAGACCAAACCGGTGTTTGTTTATAAAATAATCACCAAGGACTCAGTTGAAGAGCGGGTGCTGGAGTTGCAAAACCAAAAAAAGGAGCTGGTTAACTCGATAATCACCACAGAAAGTTCCTTTGCAAAAAACCTGTCTAAAGAAGATATTATCGGCTTATTTTCATGAGGTTAATAGATGATTACCGATAAATCTTTGATAATACCACTTATACACTCACTTATTGTTTCCCCCAGCAGTGTCGATTTAAACCGCTCGTTTTTTAAGGCAAACTGCATGTTTTCATAGTCTTGCCGGGTTTCTGTACGGCGTATCGGAGCAGACTTTTCGCTTCTATGGAACTGATCGTAAATAATTCTGCCCGCTCCTGCATCATAAACACTTACCCGTAATCGTACCGCGGTCTCTTTTGTTTCGGTGTACTGATCGCCACTTATTGATATATCAGCACGCTTCAACAGATCGAATTGTTGGATTTCTCCTCTCACCACATACCGTGCCTGGTATTTTTTAGCTAACTCCCGATGTGTGGCATCACCTGTTTGAGCCTGATCAGAAACAGCAAAACTCATGTGCGAGAACCTGTCTTCCAGTACCGTTTTTATATGATTTGTTATCCCGGAACTGATATTCCAACTACCTGCATACTCAGAGTTGTTATCCAGAGAGGTGAATAACACTCTGTCTTTAAACTGACCGGAAAGTAGTATCCGATCTCTTCGTAAATTCCGCAATTGCTGTTGTTTAGCACTCCTGATTATTTCTTTTGGCACCCAATCCTGAATCATTTCGATATCTTTATCCAACATTTTGCTTTTAAATGTGTTGTGTTTGGTTATACCAATTTTCTGCGGAGCTCTTAGATGGTGACGTTGGTTTAAATGGGTTAGTCTTACATTTGCTACACCAGCCAGGACTTTTAGACGTTTTGAGGTTGAATCAACAATTATATAGGATGAACCGCTCAGAGTTATTCTTGAGTTATTTGTGCTAATAACAATGTCTTGAGGGTTAGTGCCTCTTCTATTTTCAAGATCGAAAAAGAATGCTTCTCCATAAATAATGGATACGTGGTATGGTGCATTGGAATTATTGGTCCTGCTGATCACAAATCTGCTGTTTTGATTAAAATAGACGCCTTTTCTGTGAGACAGTAAAAGGTGTATAGTGGATCCCGGATGCACTCTGAACTCTTCATTTCCCGTCAGTGGCATCGATGATGAAATGTACTTCCAACCGGTTGTGTTTGTGGGTCTTAGCTCGACTTGTCCGCTTAGTGACTTAATTTGCGGGTGATGTCCTGCGCATGCCCGATTACCCATCCCGAATAGAAGCAGCAGTGTCATTAAAGCGATTGTTGGTAGCATACTGGTTTTTTCCGTGTTGATAGTTACATGGATTTTACAATTGTTTAAACCAACAGGCAACAATGGTCTATGCAGTAGTTGTGGGTGGTGAGTCTGGAGGCTAACTAAAACCTGTTGCCTTTAACCGTAAGAAGCTTTGGTCCCGATGGGATTTTATATGATTTTGTGTCGCCCGAGGCGAAGGTGGCCACCCCCCAGAAAAGCCTGGTGGCCGAGTGAAGGGTTCCTCACGGGGGCGCCAAGAGGCTTGCTTGCTTTGTGAAAGCGTGAAAGGTTTGTTTTACCGGGGGATGGTTTTTATTGTTAACCTTCATAGCCGTTGAACTAAAATAGGTGAATGGCCTTAATATTTAAATGTTTCTGTAGAACCCCACGAGATCTTAAACCAATAATGTAGAATAATTTCTGTACTCTCTTAAGATTGCATCTGCTTTTTCTCTAATCTTTTCATTTTCGTTTGGTACATTATTATGGTTCCTACAATAGTTCCAAGAGATGAAAAAAACATATCAAATTTAGAATATATATCTGAAGTAGATTGGTATGGTATTGAAACTAAACCCATAAAACCTGCTAACGATCCAAAGCCTACAAAGAATATAAGGAATAGGTTTGAAAACCTTCTTCCACACAAAGGATTAAAAACCTGAATAACTAAAACAAATGAGATCATCAAGAATGAAGTTGTAAATGATTTAATTTGATGGTATACAATTATAAAATATTCACTTAACAAATTGTTATTGAAATATATTGATTTAAAAGGCAATATAAAAACAGCTAAAACTATGATCAATGCAATAAATTTCCAGTGTTTGAAAAATAAATTCGGTATTATTTCAAATTTCATTGTAAACCCTTTAGTTTGAATATCATATTAATGAAATAATATAGGTGAAAGCCCTGAAAGTGTAAATGTTTTGCTTAAAAATCTTCAAATTAGTCACAAAAACGCTGTTTGTGCCTCTTTTTTAGTAACAAATTCTTAAGTTTGTTCCATAGTACTATTGATATGCCATAAATTGATCCCAGACTGGCGATTCCTAAGCGCTGAAGGCGCGGTATATAACAGCCCAGGGTAAGCCAGTCTTCTGGCGCAAGCCCTGGGTAAATAGGATGATGATTTGAGCTCTGAAGGGGCGAGATATTCTGGTTGCGTTGGTTGCCCAAGGTTTATGTTTAGGCTGCAGTTTGGTCTATAGCAGGTGCACAAATTTTCAGGAGCGCAACAATTCAGGTCCCCGAGTTCCGATGTGAAATCGGAAAGGGCGTTGCTGTAAAAAAATCCGTTCATAAATCCGCAACATCTATTCAACAAGACCCCAGGTAGGAAACACTGGGGCTAGGGCCGTAACCCCTTCGGGGTATTACATCGACGATGCCAAAGTTTATGTTCACCCTGCAGTTTGGTCTATTGGCTTGTTGGGATGAGAAAGAGCTCGATTTTTCATTCCTTTCATTTAAAAGCTCCGGTATGCCTAAAGACTTAAGGCATTCTAAAGTTTTGTGTCTTTGTTAACCAACCCATCCGATATCTGCCGCGTATCCTATCTCTTATATTTTCTTCAAAAATTCTGAAGGTGGCATTATAGGTATGTCCAAAACTGTGCCTATATCCAATAAATGGGAATCTCCGCTCACAATGTATTTTGCACTACCTGCAACTGCACATTCTATGAATTTATCATCATCAGGATCGGCTGATAACCTAAACCTTCTTTTTGTATTGATGATGTGTGAGAACTCTGTAATTAACAACATCCATTGATCAACAAGGGTATCATTTTTACCCTTTGAGATCTTAATAAGTGTCCTTTGATACTCATCGAGAATTTCTCTCGAAATTATCAGTTCAAACCTATTCTGCATCCAGTGTTCCAGTATTTTAAATGGAATACCACCCCAGAAAATTCCTGAAACAAGTACATTTGTATCAAGTACGATTTTCACGCCGTACTTCCTTAATCGCCTTTTGAACATCCGATTTGGTTAATTTCTCTTTTTTTGCGAATTTTCTACTCTCTTCAATGAGCTTTTTAAAGGAATCCAGCTTTGGTTCTTCAATTGGTTTCAATAAAAGGTTCGTCCCATCAGTAACAACGATAAGCTTTGAACCACTTGTAAGACCCATTTGCTTTCTAATTTTATCAGGGATAACGACTTGCCCTTTTGATGAAACGCTTGTAATTTCTGTTCTGACCATAACACCTCCATGTAAGAATGTCTTACCAATATACTACGAGGCAACCCTTAGCATAATTAATTTCTTATTCCTGCGCGATTACTGTCTTTTTACTGGGCTGGTTACTCAATTGCTCCCAACGTTTAAGGATTCTTTGTGCAATACACCAAAAGCCTTAATCCATAGTACTATTGATATACCGTAAATTGATGCCAGACTGGCGATTCCTAAGCGCTGAAGGCGCGGTATATAACAGCCCAGGGTTTAAGCCAGGCTTCTGGCGCAGCCCTGGATAAAACAGGATGATGAAGATTTGAGCTCTGAAGGAGCGTCATATTCTGGTTGCGTTGCAATTAAAATATGTTTCCAATTTCTTATGCCGGACGGGTTGTATGAGCGAACGTTTGTCACAAACTGGGCGTACTGTAAGATTATTCTCGGTAAGCGCAACGAACAACTCAACCCATTTCTTTCCACAATTTGATGATGCTGCAATCTTGTGGATTTAATCGGGATCATTGGTGTTTAAATGCCGATAAAGAGATAAAAGCGAAGGTAGTTCGCTCTCCTTTATATCATGAATTTCTGTTTTTTGGTGCATTTTTATGATTTTTTTTGCATGAGTGGGGGTTATGTTTAACGGGCTGCTAAACAGCTGAAGTGCCTGTGTTGCTCCCGCGGCAGGCATTTTGGCTTTTAGCTGTTGTGTATTTGTGCCCAGCGATCCGCTTGCATTCCCGCCCCAATTCTATTGTTAAGAGTAACCGAAGTGTGCATAATCTTCTTTTTTGACTGATATATTCTTTAAAAAGTGTCCTAAATATTGGCCAGAATTTGAACATTCTCGAACGTGGTATCTAACAATTTGCGGTACAAAGTATTTCAACCACTTATCCCTACAAATTTCGGAATTAGGGGGAAGGGGCAATCCGCCTGGTTGTCCCATATATTTCTGTGTGTCAGTAGGAATGGAAAATATAGGAACATCGATACGACATGAAATAATTCCGTCTCGGCCTTGTAAGCCAATGTCAACAAGTTCGTCTGGTTTGCAGTTAAACAAGTATTGTTCTACTTTTCTTGAAGGAATGCGATTTTCTTCCGCTTGTGATTCGATAGTATTAATGTATTCACTTGCAGGTTTATATGACAATGTAGTTAGTTTATTAAAGTTTTCTTTAGGTACATTTTTAAATATTGCGCGCCAGATATCGTAAAGTATAAATTGGGTCGCTCTCTGTAAGTGCTCAATCATATCACTACTTTGAGTTGCCCGCCGGCCTAAATATTGATTTACAACATCTGCAATAAGGAAATATGAAATGCCAAGATTCCTAATCAAAAAGGGAATAGTTTCTTTCATTCGTGATCTTTGCCGTGCATACATTTCCTCAAGCCCAGGCCTTAATCTGGCAATATCATCTTCAGTGTCGTCCCATAGTTTGGATAGGTCATTCAGCATATCTAATGAATCTAACACAAAGTAGATTCTCTGTGATCCACTTGTTAAACCGTAGATCCGAGAAAGATGATTTTTTGTATCATTTATTGAAAGTTGAATCGGATTTTCTACATTGATATTAGCTGGTACTATATGGCCATCATCATAAACACGACTTAATAATTGTGTAATACCATGGAATAGCGATTGTGTAAAATCACAATAAATTTTATCTCGTAAGAATCGAGGAATTTCACATTCTTCAAGAACACAAGGAATTAGCTTGATTGATTTATAATATAACTAATCAGACATCGCTTGCTGAATTTCTTCTTTTACCCATTCGCTTTGCACAGATGCACTTGTAATCATGACTGCTACATACCTTGAAACACCTATACCTTCTGATATTTCACGGAATAGTTTTGAGCCCGGTCTCATTTCAAGTGCATCAACCCAAACACCAACACCGTAAGCAGTCAGTTCTTCAATTATCGGCCATATTGTATTTTTATCTTTCGATGAGTGTGAAATGAATAATTTTTTCTCGATAGGGGCGTGATCATTTGTCATTTTATCTTCTCCATACTTTTTATCTCTTCACTGGGCATTTCTACCAACGCTTAAGGCTAATTTATGAACTGTACCAAAAGCACCACCTTTGTACCCATCTACAGTCGTTTTATAAAGAATCGTGTTGAACAGAGCCGGTGTCCACTCTTCATTTAAACCCCTGTGCTATTTGATACCATCTCTATTCTTAGCACATTCATTAATAAACTAAAATAGGTGAATGACCTTAAATTGTAAATGTTTCTTTAGAAACCCCTGGGATCTCAAACCAGGCTTTGAAACTTTCTCCTATAAACAATATAACAGTTAGTGCCTGGCCTGAGCTCTTCGTTCAAAAGGTTTTTTCTGCATCTTGATGCAGAAAAAACCTTTTGATGTTGTGCGATGTTTTTGGTTGGACCTTTCTTTTCTCATACCTGCGCTTCTTCATTTATCTAGTTGAATTTTTTTGCTGACCTCATCTATAAACCAATCAAATTGCCTCCTTGCAACGGCAATTATTTCATTGAAGGTCATGAATTTTACATTATTTTCAGTGTAGGATGTTTTTAACCCTTCATCCCGCTTCCCACCAATTATAATGACTTCCATATTTTGGAGGTCAGACATTAGTTCGTGGCGATATTCTATCGCCTGCCGATAATCTTCATGCTTCAGTGTATGACTTGGTCTTTTGAATTCTATTACTGAATGTTGACCGAGAACATCATTAATGAGAAGTAGATCTGGACGTTTCGAAGCACCTGGACCAGTATATTTGTTGCTCTGCAAGTATTCTTCTATTATTCGCTTAAGTGTGATGTTTGACGACTTTAAAGAGTATTCAATGCCCAGTATCCACAACCGATTCTCAAAGGTTTGATGAATGTGCTTCTCAAGAGAGTTTGGATTCTTAACTATTTCTTCAATTTCATCTATCATTCGTCGTCTAAATGCTATTTGATGTTGTATTATTGCCATTTCAGTCAGGCTTGATTTCTCTAAAGCATCTGCGAAAGACGCAACATCTCCTTGCTTAGCTTTATCAATTGTATCAAGTATAAAGAAGTACTCGTCACACTCAATAGCGTCGAGGACGACATTCACTATTGGCTCAAGTCTGTCTTCAGGCTCGTTGTAATATTTCTGCAGCAATTTGTTCAGGGCTTTCTGTGCGAAATATCGCTTGAATTCAGGCAAATGCTGCATGCGTTCATTTACCTTCTTCTGTAGTCTCGCTTGTGAAAGGTGTATTTCTTGGCCATAAATCCTTTTTGCAGCATCCCGTATTTCAGGCACAACCCACTTTTTTAGCTCCTCATAGGCAACACTGTTCTCTATTATTGTACCCCAGTCAGCAGTTATATCGTCTACCAATCCATCGGCTTCAACTTCACCATATATCTTTCCTAATATTGATTTCGGAAAATCTTCAGACTCTTCAAGACCAAAGAATGTTGGTTTGCCAATTATCTTTCCATCTACCCGCAACGCGATTCCAGAATTTTTAAAAGGTCGCTTACCATCAGATACTGTGAATATCAGAGACGCATGGCCTATTTCACCAAATTGCTTCTCCACTGTGCGGGTTTCTCCGCTGATATCCTCGATGGAAAGTCTGTTTCCATTTATAAAAATTTCGAAATCATATTCTCTGCCATATTCTCTAATCAATATTTCCCTTAGCTTATCAGCCAACGGGAATTTCAGACTCTGATTGAGATGAGTAAGGGTGATTTTTGTACCTGATTTCTGCTCTTCAACGCTTTGGATTTCTGGTAGCAAATCCAGTTGTTCAAGGTCTCTGGATGCATCTAACAGTTGGTCCTTATGAATAACTATTTGTGTCAATGTTCCTCTTGCCCAAGTTTCCAATTTCATTGTAGATGCGCTTATTAGTCCAGCGAACTTTCCTATACCTTTCCTTCCCTTAACCTTGCGCTTTTTTCCTACCGTTAGCTTGCCCTTGCTTGAGCGCCGATCCTTTGCGACAACCAGATATTCACTTTGCATTTCTTGAGGAGTCATCCCATTTCCATTGTCCTCAACTACTATTGGCTTGGAAGTAACCGGTTCAGGGAGTTCTATCGAAACCTTCTCCGCATCAGCATCCCATGCATTATCAACAAGCTCTTTAATTGCCAGCTCTGAGGAACGGTAGTTCTCGCTGAGAAGGATTGCAAGACGAGAATCTACTCGAAACTTTGGTTGCTCCATGTTTTCTTCCTTTTTGAACGATTCTTATTCTTCTTAAGCTCTGGGTACTCTTTCTTCTATGTCTTAGGCCAAATCAAAAAGTTTGCACAACAAGTCAGACAACTTTGTAAAAATTTGGGGCTGCCGTGTTAGGCGTTTTAACCGGGACAAGCATTTTTTTTCTCCTCCGCCGCTCTTATTCTTGCTCTTTTATTCAGAATATATTTATTGTTTTTGCTCAATATTCGAATCGGGTTCTTTTTGAGGTTTAGTGAAAGAAGAGCCCTGACTTAACCTATTTGAAGCAATTTCAGACAAAGATTCTATCAAGTCTTGCCGTTCAGCAGATTTGGCATCCTTGAATTTTTTGATACCTTCTTGGCTTGCAAGTTTCGCAAGCTGATCATTTGTTAGGACATCTAATTCCTTGAGTAAAGTCTCTTGACCTGACCTATGTAGAATATCAACAATATTCAAAATTGGTTTTTTTGTCTTTTTGTCACCAGATTGAATATTGGTAGCTTCATAAAATTCCTGACCAAAAATAATTGCAAGTTTCTCAAGAAAGGCAGGTGAATCTTTTGCTTCGCTTTCAATTAGTTTGAAAAGTTCTTTTAATTTTTTCAAAGACATATCGAGTTTTTTATTGTTTTGCATAGTTCATGAATTCCCTTGTTAAATCTAAAACGTACTCATAAAGATAGTGACAACCAGATCGGCCTCTACCGTATTTTTGTTTAAATGTTGAAACTGGATTTGTGAATTCCATTGATTCCGCAGTAGCATTTGCTTGTGGTATTTTAGTATCAAATATTTTAGATGGAGGAAGTCCAAGATTGTCAAATATAATATTGAATCTTGCTGGTAAGTTTCGTAGCCCTCGTTCATGAGAACTTGAGCGGCTATCAAATTTCGTAATCACTAGTCCTAAGCATTTAATCTTCAAAGGTCGTTCTAATGAAAACTGGTTGATTGTTTTAATAATTTGTGGAATTCCATAAGTGGAAAGAGTATCCGGTATTGTTGGAATAAGGTAGTAATCGCTAATTTCGATACCATTGCGAGTAATAAATCCCAAATTAGGGGGACAATCTATTAAAACATAATCATATTCATCAAGGTATGGGTGTAATGTTGTTTTAAGGACTTCCATTGGGTTGATAGAATAGCCAGTTTTGTCCGGAATATCCGAAATCTTATCCTGAATATCTATAAATCTTATACTTGATGGAAGTAGATCAAGATATCTGATGTTAAGATTCGAAACCCCTTTTTGAATCGCAGTATCAACATTGAATAATTTTGTATTATTAAGTTTATCGCTAAACAGTTGAAATAACGTTTGACCGCTATGATCCAATTCTTCCCAATTTTCTTCTTTAATAAGGGCAATAGTAGCATTTGTTTGTGGATCCAGATCAACAACAAGTACTTTCTTACTGAATTCGGAGGAAAGACATTCAGCTAGTTGGACTGTGGTAGTTGTCTTTGCGACTCCACCTTTAAGATTGATAACTGAAATAACTATTGCCATGAAAACTCCCTAAATTGTGATGTGGTTTTTAGACCATATATTTTGGCACTACATCTCTATTTAATATCCGTATTTCAGGATAAATTAAAATGTATACAAGAAAACCTAATAAATGCCATTTCAAAGTTTATTGTATTCTTTTTCAAGTTTATCACGAATAGATTTATCCCCATCGAACAATTTCATGTATTTACTATAGATAATACCAACTGAACGCTCTTTGTTTTTAAGCGAATCTTTTTTTTCATCAAATAGGTAATAATTTTCCTTCTCCAATTCCCCTAATCTACCCCTTGCACTTGTTCCACCTTTCCACCACAACTATCTCCCACATCTTCCCCCAAAAGGAGTTCACACCCTAAAAATTGTGATTTGCAGTAACGTATGCAGGATTTTTTGAGATTATGAAGATCTGAAAGAGGCATAATACCGTAGAGTGATAATGTGAAAACAACAGGGACGTTAAGTAAGTTAAATAAAATATGAGTAGAAGAATGTCAATAGGTTACATATCTTTAGAGCTTAAAAGTGTCTCCCGTCTACGCAAACGCTTACTGGCGTCGTCCCAAACCCGGAAGATCTCAAAAGTGTTGATAAGCATAAAACACAGAAACGTCAGACCGTTAAAGCTGCTGTGGTAACCCGTGAACCCACATGCAAACCACCTGTGGAACCCAAAAGCACAAACCCCGGGCAGCGACCGGATAGTTAAACACCACAGAGCCGTAATTGTACCCAAAAAACCACCCTTCAAACTCCCTGCGAGGTATCGATGGTGTTGAATGAGGGTAAAACTATCACTGAATAGTCAAATAAAGCCTAAAAAGGGGACTAAAGGCATAGCGCACTGTTCAAAATCCTTGGAACATGGGTCAAACATCCTGGAACACGCCCGAAAATCCTTGGAACATGGGTCAAACATCCTGGAACACGCCCGAAAATGTTTGGAACATGGGTAAAAACATTTGAAACACGGCCCGAAAATGTTTGGAACATGGGTCAAATATCTTGGAACACGGCCCAAAACGCTTGGAACATGGGTAAAAACGCTTGGAACATGGGTAAAAACGCTTGGAACATGGGTA
>JARUKZ010000042.1 GCA_029688955.1 Chitinispirillales bacterium ANBcel5
GCATGGGAGAAATGAGAATGGTACCGGTGAGGCTGTTTGGGTGGTGAAAGAGTGTGGAGAGATAGAATTTGAAGGTGAAGTCAGAGATAAGGTGAGTGAACGGACTTCCATTGATCTTACCAAATTGAATGTAGTTGGAAAATGCGTAGATATAAACGATGATCCTTATGAAGGTGTTCCATTTAAAGTAGTCGTTGATGATAAAGTTGTTTACGAAGGTGAGAGTGATTCAAACGGCCAGTTGTTTGCTCCGGTTGAAGAGGATCAGGACTATGATGTACTGTTTTTCTAAGGGGAAGTGATGGAGGATATTTTTAAGATCAGAAGTGGGCTTATCGATATAGACTCTCTTTATTTCAAAAAATCTGACGAGCTTATGGTCAGAAGCAGAGAGAGTATTCGAAATGACCAGGTAATTGTTTATGGTCAGGAAGAAAGATGTGATCTTTACCTGCACATAATTGTAAAAAATCTGTTTGCTGATTCAAAAAAACGAGGTTATGTTCCCGCTGGTTCAAAAATAGTGATAGATTTTTTGGGTGTTCATGCTAATGTTATAGAAAATTGGGATAGGGTAGATGAAAACAATCTTGAGCAGATCAATGAATATGTAAAACACATTTGCACAGCAACTGTTCAGCTTGATGGTATAGAGGTAAAATATGACACTGAAAATAGTAGAAGTAAATTTCCCGATCCAATTAAGTATGAGCGGAAGGTTTCCGGTATAAGTGAATCAGCAGTAGGTTTTACTCTGGCTGGATTTCCCCGGGCAACAAACTGTAGTAATAAGCATAAAATAGTTTTCCCACTTGAGTTTTCAGAAGAAAACAGCCAAAAGCTTTTCTTACCAGGACACCACAACCAGGTAGTTTTTGCATGGGCTTGGGCTATAAACAAAGAATCCAAAGATTTTTACAGCAATTTTAATGTTGATCCGGAAAGTTGGCAAGATAGGGAAGCATTTTTAAAAGAACCAGACAAAGATGCCGGAATACTTCAAAATACACTTCAATGGTTTGGGATTAATACAGGCGGTAGAATTTATTCAAGAAATGATGTTGACAGCTTGGATCTTGATGAGAAGAGCGCGGGGGGAGATAATTTCCAGTTCGATGAACCATCTCTCAATTGCTTTGTTTCACGAAACGGGCTTCCGTTTTCATCCTTTGGTATAGGAAGACAAATCGGTCCTGTAGGAATCTGCAAAAAGGGGCCGGATTCAGCACAGTACTTTAGAAGATCTGTTCTAAGACCTTACAGCAGAAATTTTACCTATCTGATCGATGAAACACCCTACCTGAGAATTACCAAAGATAGTAACTGGCAGGATGTTTTTGATTATGAGGATGGTGGTGAATACCATTCAAGAGCTGATGACCCTTTTTTTTTCAGAAGTGATTCAGCTGCCGCTTTTATCAATACGCTTGAAAGATTACCAGATCAGAAATACAAATATAAACAGCTACAGTTTCCTTTAAGTACAATAGCTGTACTTCAGCATGACTTCTGTAAAAGATACTCAAATCTAAATCTGTCCTTTAATTCTACAAGCTTCATAGATTACGAATCCATTGACTTAAATAAAGTTAAAACGGTACAGATTGCAGGTAAACAAGATATTAAGGATGAGAACGGCAAATTAATCGCGACAGTTGAGCGGGGGATTCCTGGTGCCGGATTCCTTAACACTTGTCATTCTAAAGTGTTTATTAAGAATAATGAGTACGAAGCACACACTTTCACTCAAAGACCCCTTTTAATTAATTTTGAGCTTGAGAGGGATTTGAGTGATGAAGAGGTTTCTGAATTAAAGGAGGAGCCCCCAAAAATTGAATTTGCTATTTTGGGCCCTAATAATAGGTACATCTTTTTTGATTACGAACCGGACATAGACTTTGAATTCTCAAGAGAAAAGGGTCAGCATCTGTGTTTGGTATATCTGAATACCGAATTACCGGTTTTTAACGCTACTCTCGTTGCAAGTAATATATCTCTGGATAATTTCAGAATGAGTGGTAAAAATTTTGCCCGAAGTATACCGTTTGAGGGACAATTGTCATCTGAAATTGTAACATATACCCCCTCACCAGATGGATTATTTCAAGGTAATCCTATAATAAGCTTGGATGACTACGGAACGGAAAAGGTAAGAAACAAAAGGCTTACTGACCTGCGAAGTGAACTTGACCGGAGTATCGCTAAGGAAAGTGGAAAATTTTTACTGTCGTTTCTACCGGGCAATATTGCTGATTCCGCGTGGGAAATCGCTTTTGATGTATGGGCAGGAAAAGAGACTGGTAACAGCAATGAACAGGAAATAAGAATGAAAGCCTTAAATCTTGTTCTAAAAGCTGTTGGCGGTATGGATGGAAATGGCAATTTCGCTCCTCATATAAGTGGCGGTATGAAAACTTTGAATTTTATTATTAAAATTGGAACTCTTATTGATCAGTACAGAGATAAGGGAATGCTCCATAAAAGTCCTTTTATTAACGGAGAGAACTTTGGTGATTCTTTAAACTTTAATGACACTTTATTTCTTTTGTCTACCACTGAAAATAAGTTAACTTTAAATAAAGAGGGCATAACGTATTCAAAGAAGTCTAATCCTGATACACTGACCATTTTAATGAACCGGGAAGTAAACTTAAGAGATACGAAAAAAGTGTTTCACTTCCAGTTTGGTGATACGGCAGGATTGCTTGAGCGAAGCGATAGATCGCGACCGGACTCACTCTCTTCATTCAGAGGAGAATATCAGAAGAAAATATTTGAGCTCAAGGACGCCCTTTCAATCGAGGACAAGACAACTGTTGGAGATTTTCTCAAAGCACTTGCGTCAACAGTACGCGGAAGGTGTTTGGCGGATATATTTGAAAAGGTCAAAGTGAATAAACGGATGGTCGATTACACGGAAAGCAATAATATTTCACAGCTTTTTGAGCGCTATTTGAACGAAAACAGTATTTTTACTGAAGACGAAGTAGTAAAGCTTACTGCCTTTTTGAACCTGATACGCTATGTGGATGCCTCCTTTATGATCTGCCCGGCATGCGGCCATGTGGTGCATCTATCCTGGGGGTGGTGTCCGTACCATGCGACCAGAGGGATGAGGTTTGAGGGAGAGTATGGTGGAGATGATGAAAATGAAAGGTTTCATGAGCACTTATTGAAAAAATTTGGTAAAGTTACTGTAGACGAAGCTCTAAAAAGAGACATGAGAGCTAAGGGAAGTGAACGACATTTTGTACATTGGACAGAATTTGAAATTAAAAAATAAAATGGTTTAAAGGAGATAATTGTGATAAAAATATTTATAACGGTACTTATTTGTTTTGTAAACTCGTGTATAGCTAAAGAAAATGCACCGAAATCAAAGGCAGATATGTATGTAGACAGCTTACTATCTCCAGTATATTCACACAGTCATATGGATGCTAGAGTAGAACAAATTGTGGGAGAAATTTATTCTGATTCAGAGCATCTTACAAAAACTAGTGAATTACTAAAATTTGCCATAAACAATCACAAATATAATTATATAGTGATGCGGTTATTAGTTAAGATAAGACATCCGGAGATGCCACAATTAATACGTGAAAATTACATGTACTTAGATGAGAGCTGCTATTCTAAATTGTATAGAGCTTTAAATTGGTCTTATGGTATAACTGATAGCGCCTTACACAATGAATATAACCAAAAAATAGTAAATGCATTATTAGATGTGGTGAATGACGTAGAAGATCAGTATTCAAGAGGGTACATTTACAATGTAATAAGGGCAATTGGAACACATGAACAAGTTACTAGGGCAAAGCCAAATATACACCTAGAAACCAATGCTCGCAATAGGGCAGAGCTTCTTTCAGCTTTTTTACGTTATAATGAAAAATATACTGAACAAGTAGTTGTACATGAGTTGCAAAATAAATTAGACCACTGGATAATTAGCTATGTACTTAGGTATGGTTTCCAGCGCTTCAACCGCCACGACTTCCTCCCTTTCCTCTATTCTCTCCAAACAGAACTCGAAAACGAAACCGATGTTCGAAAGATCGAGGATGCCAAAAGAACGCTGGAACGGCTTAACGAAGTAATCCCATATCTTGAGCAGAAAAAAGCCGAAGGGGTCAAGCTTGGCCTTCCGCTTGATTGGGGAGTTGTGGACTAAGATATATATTCATTGAGTGTAAAAACCTGAGCACCTAAAGCTTGCAGCCTTAGTATAAAAATCGATATGATCGTTATAATAGCCTGAAAGGCTTACGTATAGTAGCACAGGGTTTCCTACCCTGTGCTCTTACAGCCTTTTTGAACCTGATACGCTATGTGGATGCCTCCTTTATGATCTGCCCGGCATGCGGCCATGTGGTGCATCTATCCTGGGGGTGGTGTCCGTACCATGCGACCAGAGGGATGAGGTTTGAGGGGGAGTATAAAGGTGAAGATGACAATAAGAGATTTATATCACATTTAAGATCTCAGTTTAGGGGTCTTCCTATTAATGAGGTCTATATAAGTGATAAATCCCAAGAAACAAACAGATTTTTTGTACACTGGACAGATTTCGAGATAAGAAAACAGAAAGAGGATAACCATGGATAATAAATTTGTTTTTTTAATCATTAGTTGCATCGTTTTTTCTTGTTCTGCAAATAATAATACTAAGTCAAAAGCAGATATTCTAATAGATAGTTTGTTTTCATCTACTTTTCAACAAAAATATCAGTATAATGCTGTTGATGATATATTAAAATTGATACAAAAGGAATCAGCTTATATAAAAGATCACTCCAGACTTATTGAATTTATGGAAAATAATGAAAGATATGGAGTATTAGCCATGCCTTACCTTGTTTATATGAAAAGTTCCAATTTATTGGAATCTATAGCAAATAATCGCCATAAAATAACAAGAGAGTTCTGTGGGGCTTTGGACTGGACAACAGATATAACAGATAGTACTACTCATCATTTTTATATCAGTCAGATAATAGATAGACTGTTGCCTGTGATCGATAAAATTCAGGATGAGTGGATTCGTGGTGATTTTTACAGAGTAATTCGTAGAGTAGGTAACTTTAAACAAGTAAATGATCTGATAGCAAATTTAGGTGCAGAAACTAACAGAGGTGCAAGAGCTGAACTTTTAGGAGCATTACTTAGGTTTTCAGATGAAGGAATAGAGGGAGTTTTTAATAGCCATTTAAAAAAAGGCATTGATCAGTGGACATTAGATTACGTATTAGAATCTGGCTTCCAGCGCTTCAACCGCCACGACTTCCTCCCCCTCCTCTACTCTCTCCAAACAGAGCTTGAAAACGAAACCGATGTTCGTAAGATCGAAGACGCCAAAAGAACTCTTGAACGGCTTAACGAAGTAATCCCATATCTTGAGCAGAAAAAAGCCGAAGGGGTCAAGCCTGGTCTGCCGCTTGATTGGGGAGTTGTGGACTAAGATATATATTAATTGAGTGTAAAAACCTGAGCACCTAAAGCTTGCAGCCTTAGTATAAAAATCGATATGATCGTTATAATAGCCTGAAAGGCTTACGTATAGTAGCACAGGGTTTCCTACCCTGTGCTCTTACTGCCTTTTTGAACCTGATACGCTATGTGGATGCCTCCTTTATGATCTGCCCGGCATGCGGCCATGTGGTGCATCTATCCTGGGGGTGGTGTCCGTACCATGCGACCAGAGGGATGGTGTTTGAGGGAAGGTATACTGGAAATAATGAGAATGAGAAGTTTATCGCACATATTGAAAACCAATTTAAAAGAGCATCGTCCATTGGTGAAGCATATAGAGCAGACAAAAGAAAAAGTACAAGATTATTTGTGCACTGGACAGAATTTCAGATTAGCAAATAAGGAGAAGTTGATGAAAAAAATACTATTTTTGATATTAATATTACTGCCTTTTTTTTCTTGCGCAGCAGACGCAAAAAGAGAATTTTCAGAAACAGCTGCTTTAATAGATAGCCTGTTCAGCCCTGAATTTGAAGGTGAATTTAAAAGAGATGATGTTGAAAAAATACTTAGTCAAATAGAGGAATTCGGTATGATTGAGGAATCGAATAAACTCTTTGAATTTATTATAAATAATGAAAAATATGGGCATTTGGGAGTAAGAACTGCAGTTACTTTAAAAATCCCAGAATTTTTGGCATTTTTAGACCAAAACGGTACAAGCTTGAATCAATGGTCTTTTGAAGTGTTGTCCAGAACATTAAATTGGAATTTAGGTATCACTGATAGCGTAACTCATCATGCCTATAATAGTGATATATTGGATAAACTTATTCCTATCGCTTTGGAAGCACATGACAATGAAATCCGCGATATGGTGTATAATGTGCTAGTAGCTATAGGGACATATAATCAGGTGAGACTATTAGAAGTAGTGTTTCATGAAGAGACTAATCGTGGGCTTAGAGCTGGTATGATTTGTGCCTTTCTACGCTTTAAAGATGATGTGTTTGATCATATAATCAGAAACGAAATTATAGAGCATTTTGATAGCTGGACCATAAATTACATCGTTAGACAAGGAATCCAATTTTATAACCGCCACGACTTCCTCCCTCTCCTCTACTCTCTCCAAACAGAGCTTGAAAACGAAACCGATGTTCGTAAGATCGAAGACGCCAAAAGAACTCTTGAACGGCTTAACGAAGTAATCCCATATCTTGAGCAGAAAAAAGCCGAAGGGGTCAAGCCTGGTCTGCCGCTTGATTGGGGAGTTGTGGACTAAGATATATATTAATTGAGTGTAAAAACCTGAGCACCTAAAGCTTGCAGCCTTAGTATAAAAATCGATATGATCGTTATAATAGCCTGAAAGGCTTACGTATATTAGCACAGGGTTTCCTACCCTGTGCTCTTACAGCCTTTTTGAACCTGATACGCTATGTGGATGCCTCCTTTATGATCTGCCCGGCATGCGGCCACGTGGTGCATCTATCATGGGGGTGGTGTCCGTACCATGCGACCAGAGGGATGAGGTTTGAGGGATTGTATACTGGAAATGATGAGAATGAAAGGTTCATTAAACATTTTGATACGCACTTTGATAATGCTGAAATTGGTGTTGCCTACAGGGCGGACAAACAAAAGGGCAAGCAAGATCAACGTACATTTGTACACTGGACAGAATTTGAGGTAAGGAAAAACAGAAAGGATTAACTATGAGTAATAGGTTCTTTTTTTTGATTGTATGTTGTATTGTTTTATCGTGTTCTGCAAATAATGGAGATGTTAAATCAAAAGGAGATGTTCTCATCGACAGCCTGTTTTCTCCTGTATTTGAAAGAGAATTCCAGCATGACCACATTAGAAACCTGTTTAATCAAATACAAAAAGAAAGTGATAATATAACCAACTATTCTGGATTGATGGAATTTGTTAATACTAATGCAAAATATGAACACATTGCTATGCCTACATTGGTGTACCTCAAACATGATGGGTTGAAAGATTTTTTAAAAGAAAACTATCAGGAACTTGATGAAAGTATTTATTCAAAACTGGCAGAAGGGTTAGACTGGACTTTTAGAATAACTGATAGTACAACTCATCATAAATACAACAGTAGCATATTAGATGTGCTTATACCAATATCAATGAAGCTTGAAGATCAAAGATCTCGTGGTATAATTTTTGGGTTGGTTAGTAGAATCGGTACATACAAACAAGTTAAAGAATTCCGACACTTCTTACAGGAGGAGACTAATGCATTCAACAGAGTCAGAATTCTGAGCTTCTTTTTGCGTTTTAAGGATGATGAGTTTGATCGCATTGTTATGAATGAATTTGAGGAATATTTTGATAACTCGACCATTGAACACGTTGCCAGCCAAGGAATCCAATTTTATAACCGCCACGACTTCCTCCCTTTCCTCTACTCTCTCCAAACAGAACTCGAAAACGAAACCGATGTTCGAAAAATCGAAGACGCCAAAAGAACGCTGGAACGGCTTAACGAAGCAATCCCATATCTTGAGCAGAAAAAAGCCGAAGGGGTCAAGCCTGGCCTTCCGCTTGATTGGGGAGTTGTGGACTAAGATATATATTAATTGAGTGTAAAAACCTGAGCACCTAAAGCTTGCAGCCTTAGTATAAAAATCGATATGATCGTTATAATAGCCTGAAAGGCTTACGTATATTAGCATAGGGTTTCCTACCCTGTGCTCTTACTGCCTTTTTGAACCTGATACGCTATGTGGATGCCTCCTTTATGATCTGCCCGGCATGCGGCCATGTGGTGCATCTATCATGGGGGTGGTGTCCGTACCATGCGACCAGAGCTCCAGAGGAAATTTCTCTCTCTATCCCACACCCTGTGAGATACCCAGAGGAAATTTCTCTCTCTATCCCACACCCTGTGAGATACCCAGAGGAAATTTCTCTCTCTATCCCACACCCTGTGAGATACCCGGAGAAAATTTCTCTCTCTATCCCACACCCTGTGAGATACCCGGCGGAATTTTCTCTCTCTATCCCACACCCTAAGAGATCCCCGGCGGAATTTTCTCTCTCTATCCCACACCCTGAGAGATGCCCGGCGGAAATTTCTCTCACTACCCCACACCCTGTGAGATGTCCGGAGGAAATTTCTCTCACTACCCCACACCCCAAGAGATACCCGGAGAAAATTTCTCTCACTATCCCACACCCTGTGAGATGCCCAGAGGAAATTTCTCTCTCTACCCCACACCCTGAGAGATGCCCGGAGAAAATTTCTCTCACTATCCCACACCCTGAAAGATGCCCGGCGGAATTTTCTCTCACTACCCCACACCCTGAAAGATGCCCGGAGAAAATTTCTCTCACTATCCCACACCCTGTGAGATGCCCGGCGGAAATTTCTCTCTCTACCCCACACCCTGAAAGATGCCCGGAGAAAATTTCTCTCACTATCCCACACCCTGTGAGATGCCCGGCGGAAATTTCTCTCTCTACCCCACACCCTGAGAGATACCGAAACACCCCTTATCTTCTACTTAACCCCGGTAATCACTTCAGAGATATTCACCACATGCTCTTTAACCCTTCGGTAAGAGGTAAGAATGTCAGGGAACACCGTACTAAGCATGGGATCAACTTTCCTCTCCATAAGTCTGTTTAGATGAGCGGTGCGCAAATCACGGAATTTTTCGGTAATTTGATCCCCTGAAGGTACTACCGCCACAGGCAAAAAGGAGGTGTGTCGTTTTAAGTTTTGGTCATCAATCTGTTCGTAAAAGACAGCTACCATGTCATGCAACTGAAGCATCTCGTCTCGCATCACCTGAGGTAATTCTACCCCTGCTTCCTTTAAACGTAAGTTCAGTTTAAGAATCGATGTAAGGTAATCACTGATGGTTTCATACTCATCGGCGAGCCTTAGTTGCATTCCGGCCTCTTCAGAAATACTGTGCGGTACAGTACCGCCGCTTAGCAGATCGGTGAGAAAAACGGTTATCTCTCTCTGTATGTTATCCAGAATATCTTCCCGCTTAAAAATCTTTTTTACAACTTTCTGATCAGGCTCAGGGGTCGAAATCACCTCCCGCAAATCATCGATCATCTTCCGGTTGATCTCTCCCATCACACCGATCTCCTTTTTAGATTGCTCTATCCCCATGAGCGGAGTTTCCAGCAGAAAGAAATCAAGGTGAGTTAGTTTAGGTTTAGCCGTTTGCTTATTTTCCGGAACGATTTTCATCAGAAGTGATGCCATAAATGGTACCAGGGGCAGAAAAACCAAAGTGTTAATCAGATTAAAGCCGGTATGTACCGCTGCAATTGAGGCTGCGATGTAGGGATAATATTCCACCCCGTCTCTAATCACCGTGGCATCCGGGTCAACAGTTATTATCATTCTAAGTACATTTATATACAGAGGGAAGATGGTGGTTATCCATAAAATCCCCCCGATATTAAACATAATGTGGGCATAAGCGGCTCTTCTTGCATTGGAAGTGTTGGTACCCAGTGAAGCAAAAAACGCGGTGATCGTAGTACCAACGTTTTCTCCCAGCACCAATGCCGCCGCGGTCTGAAAACTGATTACCCCCGTTGAGGCCAGGGTGATCGTTATTGCCAGAGTAGCCGATGATGACTGCACCGCTACGGTCAACAGACACCCCAGCAAAACACATTTTAACAGACCAAAGTAGGTATCTGCCGAAAACATCTGAAACCATTCTATAAACTCAGGCACAGTCCTTAATGGACTAAGCCCATCATTCATAAGCTGCAGCCCGAAAAATATCATCCCAATACCCATCATGGTCATACCCAGGTACCGGATCTTTTCATTCTTTGAGAAAAGGAAGACCAGTGCAGAAATGCCTAAAATAGGGAGCCCGTATTTTCCTATGGCCAACACCACTATCCACCCTGTAATGGTGGTACCAATGTTTGCCCCCATTATGACCCCGATAGATTGTCTCAGAGTCATAAGTCCGCTGTTCACAAAGCCTACCACCATAACGGTGGTAATAGAGCTTGATTGCACTATACAGGTTACAAGTGCCCCCACCCCCGTTGCCATCAATCGGTTATTGGTGACCATGCCGATAAGACTCCTGAGACGATCTCCGGCTATGGTCTGAAGCCCATCTGACATGTACTTCATTCCCAAAAGAAATATACCAAGACCACCTATCACGCCAAACGCCATAGAAAGTAGTAGTGCGGTATCCATAGTTGTTGTTTAACCTCTGAAAAAATAAAGTGCAATAAGTGAAAAGCACCGGGTATGGTAGTTTATGCTCCCGGGAGCTGTAGGATCATCAGGTAAGTAAATTCGCTCTGTTTTCATAAGGAGGACTAATATAGCATATCTGCACTTGAGACATCAATTTTTTTTTTGCGCAAAAAGCAGTACTAAGTACTTATAAGCCGCATAAAATATTTTCCCTTTTCTGGAATACTTCGACCACATTTTTCAAAGAAGCATATTTATGATAAAGATACCAGAGCGGTTCGGTTTTTACGCGGTTCTTACAAATCCCCTTAAAGGCTATGAATACATCACCAATCTTCTGGTAGAGATGGGGTTTCCATTCGTTCAGCTGAGAATGAAAGACAGCACGGAGGCGCAGGTAGAGCAAACTGCCCAAAAGATGAAAAAAATCACTGAAGGGACTCAGACCAAACTTATTATTAATGACCTGGCTGAAGTAGCGGCACGGGTAGGTGCCGATGGACTCCATATCGGCCAGGATGACATCTCGTATGAAAAAGCCCGGGAAATTGTAGGTGCACATTGCATTATTGGTATCTCCACTCACTCACCATCCCAGACCATAGAAGCCTGCAAGCTTAACCCCGATTATATAGGAATCGGGCCGGTGTTCCCTACCCCCACCAAGAAAAACCCGGATCCGGTGATAGGGATAGAGGGAATGAAAGCTATGCTTGCGGTTGCAACGGTGCCGGCAGTGTGTATTGGTGGAATAGATTTAAACAATTTACCTGAAGTACTCCGGGCCGGGGCAGAAAACTTTTGCATGGTACGACAGTTCACTCAATCACAGGACCCCAAGAAGGTTTTAGAAGAGATGCAAGGGATCTATTCCAACGTTTTCCCTTCAGTAACGTAGTCCTGAAAAAGTAGCTGCGCAGGAGTTTAGGCACACCTCTTCCCTGCGCAGAACGTACAAGGATTCTTTATGAAATGCACCGAAAGCCACAATTGGGGCATGCTGTACGATCATACCCGGTAAGCGCAAGAACAAGACAAGTGTTAAGAAAATGGCTTTTTTGAGGAAATTTGTTGGAGGTGTATACGATATTTGGAAAAAATTATGTGTTCCGCTTTACAATAGACGTTTCCAGTGTTGGTACAGGCAGATAAACTGAAACGTTTTCTACCTTAGAAAATTGACCGGCACTATCTCTATAATAACCTGGAAGGTTTTCCTCTATCAGCGAAGGGTTTCCTACCCTGGCTGACTGGGTCACCCTGTTTTTTGACACACACTTATTCGATCTTCACGGGAAGAAATGTCCTGTAAGGACAATCCATTTATAGCCAGGCGTTTTAACGCCTGGTCGGAAATCAATGGAATTTTTCCTCGTCCTGTAAGGACGACTTTCTGACGGTGCATTAGTAATCTTAGCCGCCCATAGGCTTAGTTCAACTATCACTAAAGCACACTTCTGTAGATTTCGGTTATTTTGCAAACCTGCGTTTCTATACTGTGCTCCCTGTTTGCGTACCGGATCCCGTTTTCCCCCATTTTCCTTCTAAGCGCTCTGTTTTTGACTAAAAGCTCAAGGTTACTGCTGAGGGAAGCCACATCCTTTTCCTCTGATAACAACCCACTGACCCCATCTTCTACTATATTGGGTATATCACAGTGAAAACTGCCGACAACGGGAATGCCTGAAGCAAGAGCTTCTATAACCACCACCGGTGCCCCCCCTTCGGTATCTCCATTGGCGGCATGAACACTTGGGGCTAACAGTATGTCTGTTTGCTTTAAAATCTGCTGATATCGTTCAACCGGCACCATTCCATGAAAAACGGCCCTGCTGCTAACACCCCGTTCTCTGAGAATAGCTTCGACTGTTTCTTTGTAGGGCCCATCCCCCACAAGATGAAGCTCAACATTGCCCGCCTTCAGAGCAACGTTGGCAAAACTCTGAGCTGCAAACCGGGCCCCCTTTTTCTCGCGGCCCAATCCCACAAATAACAGTTTTACTGTTTTTTGAGAATCGCACCACCGTTTGGGCACAATCCTGGACAAGTCGATCCCCAGCTTAACCACATGAATCTTCTCAGGATCACACCCAAGCTGCGCTACCACAGATTTCATATACTGCCCTTCAACTATAAATGCCCTGCACAGTGAAAAAACCTTTCTGTAACGCTTCATCCAAAAACATTTCCTCCACAACTGACTCACATCCTGCCCGTACATAGTTGTAATCAGAGGGATTTTGTGTTTCTTCAGAAGGCTGTAGTTTCGCCAGGCTTCCAGTAGAAAATGAGCATGAAAGATATCGGGGTGAAATTTCCGTACTACCCCCTGATGATGCCCTGTGGGGTAGTGTTCAAAAACTTTGTGCAGTGTTCGCGCCGGCACCGAAAAAAGGTTCCTTTTTTTCACTATGGGATACACAGCGCTAAAAGGAAACTGCTCTTCACACAGAGTCTTTTGGCATAGCACTATCGATTCACAGCTTTTGTTGTGAACTATTTGATTATAGATCCAGTTTTGGGTAACGGGTAAAAAGTCGGTGATCAGATGAGCTACTTTTATTTGTGATTCCATTAGAGTTTTTTTCTTCAAATCGGTAATTATGTTTATAGTATCAGCCACCTAAAAATACATCGATAACCTACACTATAAAAATAATGAGGGTAACTGATTCATCTTGAATCCGTCCCGATACTGTGTTACTATTTTAAAGAATCGATAGATCCCCCAAAAAGAGATAGGTAAACGATGATATCAGGACGACACATTCCACGCACTATAAAATTGCTTTGTAGTGTTTTACTATGTCTGGCGGCTGCGGCACAGGGTCAAATAACCGCGACCACATCAGATGGCAGATCTGTTGTTTTGAATGAGGATGGTACCTGGTCGTTTGCTCAGGAAGAAACAACTGATAAAGCAGCAGAGCTAAATGAAGAATCAGAAAGTCAGCCCGCAGAAACCGCGTCCCGGGCCGAAGAAAGCAGCTCCGAAGCACCACCACAAAGTCCTGCCGCGACAAATGCCTTCAGAAATGCCAAATGGCTTATGTCACCTGAGCAGGTAAAGGATTCTGAAACAGCAACCCTTGAAAGAGAAACCGAAAACACTCTGGTATATGATGTCACAATTCATGGCATTAAAAGTACCCTGACCTATATGTTCTCCGATGACCAGTTGACCTCTATACGGTGTAACTTTAATTACTCTCATTCAAACCCGAACCGATACTACAAGGATTTTGAAAGTTTAAAAAATAAACTGATCAGTGATTACGGCAATCCTCAGGAAGATGAACAAAACTGGCAAAATGATATGTACAGGGATAACACAAGCAGGTGGGGCTTTGCGATTGGTGTCGGTTTTTTATCCTGTAAAACTCAATGGCATACAGATGATGCCAGTATCACGTTAACGATTTCGGGAGCGAACCACCGGGCGAACAAAGTTTTGGAACTCAAGTACCTAAACTAAGTCTTTCTTGTTTATTACTACTATGTTTCTTTCGCCGATTTCGGGCATGGAAGCATCATAAATCTCCGCGTCTTTTACATTTGCGGTATCTTCAAGATTAGGTCCCTTATACAACACTATTTTGCCCCCGTGTGCCAGTAGGCGATTTAGAATTTCGAGGTATCGGGGAGTCATTTTTACGGACCTGCTTACGATAAGATCATAGGTGGAAGTATGATCTGATGGTATCTCTTCTATTCTACTATCAAGAAAACCACAGTTATTCAGTTTAAGGTGTTCTGTTGCTTTCTTTAAAGAAGCGATCTTCTTTTTCTTTGAATCAAGCAGGGTGACATGTGATGTTTGATAGATAATAGCGATGGGAATTCCGGGCAAGCCACCCCCTGACCCAAAATCAAGTATCTTCTTATTTGAAAAATCGACCAACTTAAAGGCAAGCAACGAATCCAGAAAATGCAGTGTCCAGATATCCTCAGGATCGGTCTTTCTGCTGATTAAATTAACTTTTTGATTTTCCTCAAGCAACCACTGATAGTACAGTTCAAACTTCTCTAAGTACTGTTTGTAGTCATTGGGACAGAGGCTCTTTAAGAAGGCTGTGAATTGTTCTTTTTTCATATATAAAGGTATAGTGCCGCGTGTTTTCAGGAGGAGCGCTCATAAACGATTCGTCCATCAAGCACAGTCATCACAGCGGCCCCCTGAAGCTCCATTCCATCAAAAGCGGTGTTTTTTGATTTAGAGTAAAAGGATTGAGGGTCCACATGCCATTTAAGCTCAGGATCTATAACCGTCAAATCAGCAGCAGCACCGGTTGAAAGGTTCCCTCCAGTAAGGGAAAGTATTTTGTTTGGATTAAGAGCCATCTTTTCCACCATCTGTGATGGAGTTAAAAGCCCCTTTTTAACCAGCGCGGTAATGACGACACCAAGGGAAGTTTCAAGCCCCACGACACCAAAAGCTGCGGCATCAAACTCCACATCCTTTTCTTCAGAGTTATGAGGCGCATGGTCACTGGCAATCACATCAATAGTTCCATCACAAAGCCCTTCGATAACAGCATCTCTGTCAAGGGCGGTTCTAAGGGGTGGATTCATCTTTTTATTTGTATCGTACAGCCCTACATCTTCATCGGTGAGTGTAATATAATGAGGGCAAGTCTCAACCGTCACCCGTACCCCTCTTTTTTTGGCAGCTCTGATCAGACGAACGGCCCCTGCGGTAGAAACATGGGCAACATGAATTCTTGCGCCGGTATATTCAGCTAAAAGCAGATCGCGCATGACTCCAATGTCTTCAGCAATCACCGGTACCCCTCTGACACCCAGCCTGGTGGAAACCAGCCCCTCGTTCATATGTCCTTTGTAGCTAAGCGTCGAATCTTCACTATGGCATATCACCGGGATATCAAAGGATTTCGAATAGTTAAGAGCATTGCGCATGATATTACTTTTTGCCACCGCTTTACCATCATCGGAAACAGCCCGTGCTCCGGAGTTCACCATTTCTCCAAACGGTGCAAGCTCCTCACCGTCGAGATTTTTGGTAATTGCCCCTACGGGGTGGATTTTACAGGGACAAGCCTCTCCCCTTTGAATTACATAACGGATTTTTGACTCTTCATCAAGAACGGGAGTGGTATTTGGCATACAGGCAACAGAAGTAAATCCTCCGGCAGCAGCAGCCTGGGTTCCGGTGGCGATCGTTTCTTTATCCTCACGCCCGGGTTCCCTTAAGTGCACATGCATATCCATTAATCCGGGAACGACCCACATTCCGGACACATCTTTTGTCAGGGCATTGGGATATTTAGTATGAAGGTCTGTACCGATCTCTTTTATCACGCCATCACTAAGAACTATATCAGCACTCTGATCCATTTTGTTTTCGGGATCTATGATACGACCATTTGTGAGTATGATATCCTGGGCCGGTTTATTTATATTCTCTAAGTACATTTTTGATCCGTTTGCTCTTTTAACCATTCTCTCCCCCTCCGAGTAAATAAAGGACAGCCATCCTGACCGCCACACCGTTTGTAACCTGATCAAGGATAACAGATCCGCCCCAGTCTGCAACATTTGAAGCGAGCTCTACGCCTCTGTTAACAGGCCCCGGGTGCATAATTAGCACATTATCTTTGAGCCCGGAAAGCTTCTCCAGATCAAGGCCATAACGCTGACGATACTCTCTTATGGAGGGAAATACCGCGCTTGACTGTCTCTCAAGCTGCATCCTTAACAACATCACCACATCAGCCCCCTCCAGAGCCTCATCGAGATTATCGGTAACCGGCACTCCAAGGCAGTTTGAATGCTGTGGTAAAAGTGTAGGAGGCCCGCATAGTACCACATCCATGCCCATGGTTTTCATACCCCAGGCATTCGATCGTGCTACTCTGCTATGGAAAATATCTCCGATAATTGCCACCTTCAATCCCTTAAGTTTACCAAGCTTCTGACTTATTGTCATCATATCCAACAGTGCCTGAGTAGGATGCTCATGAAGGCCATCACCGGCGTTCACAATCACAGCATTGGTGCATTGGGTCAGAAAATGTGGTACACCGGCAGCACTATGCCGAACAACTACCATATCAATCTTCATAGCCTCAATATTACGGATGGTATCTTTTAACGTCTCCCCTTTCGCAACAGAGCTGGTAGATGAGGAAAAATTAAGGGGACTTGCGGAGAGACGTTTTTCCGCAAGCTCAAAAGAGATTCGCGTTCTTGTACTGTTTTCATAAAACAGATTTACAACTGTTTTTCCCCGTAATGTAGGTACAACCTTTATCTCCCGCTGAAGCACTTCGTAAAAAGAGTCTGCGGTATTAAGGATAAGGTCTATATCTTCCCTGCAAACATCTTCGAGCCCTAACAAGTGCTGGATTTGAAGCCCCATGGCTTTAGTCACCTTCCTGAAGTTCCATTAACCACAATGAATCCTCACCCTCAATCTCTTTTACCCTAAGTGACACCACCTGATTTGGCAGAGTAGTGATCTTTTTACCCACATAATCGGCTCTGATAGGCAGCTCCCGATTTCCCCGGTCAATAAGTACCGCTAACTGTATGGTTTTTGGTCGTCCAAAATCCATAAGTGCATCCAGTGCCGCTCTGACAGTTCTTCCAGTATAGAGCACATCATCAACTAAAATGATGTTTTTTTCATTGATATCAAAGGGAATGTCGGTAACCTGAACCTGGGGTTGTTTAAAAGCGGTTCGGTAATCATCGCGATACAACGTCGCATCCAATACCCCGCTTGAGAGCTCAATGTTTTCCAGGTTCTTTATTTTATGCGCGATTCTGTTGGCCAGAAATACACCACGAGTCTGCATACCAACTATGGCCAGATTTGAGATAGCCATGCTGTGACGCTCCAAAATCTGGTGGGTGATACGGGTAAGAGCCCTGTCCAGGGCATGAGGATCCATAAGCTGTTCAAGTTTTTTCATGGATACAAAATAGTTTGACCTGAAAGATGAGTCAAGATAACTGATGGAGCCCAGGATAATTTAAGGATTATCTTAGTTATACAAAGCTTCCCCATCACTGGCTAAGCCTGTTATCGTCCTCAAACTGAGGCTAAATACAGGTGATCTGTATCTACAAAGTGCGGAGATCTCAGGAGAATTTGTGTAGTAACATATAACCGTACAATCGTCCCTAATACAGCACAAACCCTTAATTTAGAGCCATACCTGAACATTTACACTCTTTTTGTGTAGTAATTATCTTGCCTGTTTCTCAGCAAACTCCAGATTTTTTGACTATGTTATAGCCAAACAACAACTGTCATTCTGCTCGTAAGGAGAAGTGAGTTATGGGTACAGATAGGCTCAGATTTCCAAACATGACATTTTTGTGCACTCCTCTACTGTTTTTACTGCTTGTGTTTTTTTCTTCAAGCGCACAGATGCAGGTTGAACGTTTAAATAGAGGGCTTATCGCTATAAGACAGGACCAGGGGTATTATCTCAGTTGGCGCCTTCTGGGAGATGAAAGCTATACCACCGGATTTAACGTCTATCGCGACACTACCAGACTAAACTCTGAACCGATCACTGGCCCCACTAATTATATAGATGAAAACGCCCCCCTAAACAGCACTTATATAGTAAAAAGCGTGGTAAACGGTCAGGAGCAAGAAGCAAGTGAACGCGCAAGGCTGATAAACAACACAGAGGGTAACAATGCTGGGTATTTCGACATCCCACTACAGCAGCCTTCCACAGGCCCTCATGGGGGGAGATATTCACCCAATGATGCCAGTACCGGTGATCTCACTGGAGATGGGGTATATGAGGTTGTGTTGATGTGGGAACCAAACAATGCTAAGGATAATGCCCATAGGGGGGTCACCGACAATGTCTTTCTGGATGGAATTACACTTGAGGGTGAGCGTTTATGGAGAATAGATCTGGGGCCAAACATCCGGGCCGGAGCGCATTATACTCAGTTTCTGGTATTTGATTTCGATGGCAACGGCAGGTCAGAAATTATGGTAAAAACTGCTCCGGGGACAAGAGATGGTACCGGAAACTTTATCGGTATGGGACCCGCAGCTGATGCAGATCATAGCAGAACCTATCGAAACTCAGGTGGTTACATCCTTGAAGGCCCGGAATACCTCACAGTTTTTGATGGACTTACCGGAACAGAACTTGCCACCACAAATTACTGGCCTGCAAGAGGAAGAGTAGCTGATTGGGGCGACAATTACGGAAACAGGGTTGATAGATTTAATGCAACAGTGGCTTATGTAGATGGAGAAAGACCAAGCGCCATTTTTCAACGAGGCTATTATACCCGAATGACTTTGGCTGCCTGGGACTGGAGAGATGGAGAACTTACCAGAAGGTGGACATTCGATTCAAATGATTCACAGTATAGAGATTACAGGGGGCAGGGAAATCACTCGATTCACGTGATAGACGCTAACAACGATGGAAGACATGATTTGGTAACCGGTGCTGCAGTGATAGGGTCTGATGGCAGGGGAATGCACACCACCAGACGAGGGCATGGGGATGCGACCCACTGCACCCATATGATAAAAGATAACCCCTACCCACAAATCTTCATGCCCTATGAAAGCGGTGGAAACGGTGTTTCTCTCAGACATGCCAATAATGGCCAAACAATCTTTCAGCACCAACAGAGCGGTGATATTGGTAGAGGCTGTGCAGCGGAACTCGACCCGCGGAGGCCAGGTTTCCATTTCTGGGCATCCGATGGTATGGGTCTTTATGATATATCAGGAACCAGAGTTGGAGATATACCAAATTCAATAAATTTTGTAATCTGGTGGGATGGCAACCTAAGTCGCGAGCTGATGAACAGCAATACGATCACCAGATGGAGTGTAGCCAATAACAGAGGGACTGTTCTTCTTACAGGGACAGGGACCAGTTCTATTAACGGTACAAAATCCACCCCCATACTTCAGGCCGATCTTTTTGGAGACTGGAGAGAGGAGGTGATCCTTCGTAGATCTGATAACGCACTGCGCGTCTTTACTACAACCATGCCTACAGAACACCGTCTGTACACTTTTATGCACGACCCAGTCTATAGAGTGGCCATCTCCTGGCAACAGTCCTCATACAATCAGCCCCCCCACCCAGGCTCCTACATCGCTACCGACATGGATTTCCCTCAATCCCAACCAAACATAATTTATGCAGGTGATCCCCCTATAACAGAAGTCAACAGAGGAAGCGGTGAATTGGTAGAAGATCTTATCGTCTTTGATATAAGTAACGCTCAAAACTGGTCTATTAAAAACGACCCTTTACCAGAACAGGAGCCTTATGGCGACAGGGACTTTACATTTTCTTCGATTCCAAGTATTCTTGAAGACGCAGAGTGGATTTCTACAGCAATGAATTCAAGAACGAATACTTCTTTGCAACAGTATGCAACCTTCAGTCTCAAACGCGACGCGACAGTCTATATCGCACATTCAAACAGAGTGGAGGAGAAACCCCGGTGGCTTTCAGAGTATGAAGAAACAGATATGTCACTAACAGTTTCAGAAACTGAAGAAATTTCAAGAACTTTGACAATTTATAATAAAACATTTCTTTCCGGAGATGAGATTCACCTTGAAATCAATTCAAATAACGGAACCAATCTGTCTTTAATGTACCTTGTGCTGATTTCTGATGCGTCGACAACAAGTCTCTCAACAGCCAAAAAAGGAATAAACAAAGGGAGAATAACGACACGACTGAAAGGTAAGCACCTCTATATAAAAGCTCATGTCTCTGCTTCGGACAGGAAACCAAAAATCAGTCTATATGATATATCTGGTCGTACAATCAACACCCTTGATATTGACCAGGTGGGGTCCACATTAAGTATTTCTGTGCCCCGTCTTTCTTCAGGGGTTTACCTGATTAATATTGCCGGAAAAAAACAGTCGATTGTAATAGGGAGGTAAATATGTTTAAAATAGAACTAAAATGGTAAAACATTGTTTATTAATAATCCTTTCTGCTGTGCCGAAAAAAGGATACTTATTTATACAGAACAGGGTCAAGCATAGGTTAGTAAGATTAAAATTCGCCACATACAGTGTAAGTCAGGGTACACTTTAAAGTCTAAGGGAGATGTTATGTTTATAAGAGATTTATATCGCAGGGTAATAAAAATTATGGTAATGTTGTGTGTTTTTCTTATGATTCCTCAAACAGCAACAGCACAAACAACTGCCGAAATAACCAGATCAGGCTCAACCTGGTCTACCGACATCGGATCGAACACCGAATATAGCGGTTCAAGCCTTGCGGCGGCAATAAACGCGGCAAGCAGTGCGATGCGTGATGGTACCATAAATATCAGAAACTCCGGTTCATTGGATGACAGAATATCCCCCCGAGCCAACCAAACCTTTGATTTCCACGAAAATGAGATCAGCGCTTCCGGCAGTGCTGGTTTCAGGGCCAACCGGGTAAACGGAATCACTATTCGTAACCTGCGTATGACCGGCTCCCCCACCTCGCCCATGTCTTTTCATGGCTGCTCACATCTTCACTTTCATAACGTATCCATGATTTTTGATGGAAGAGGTGGAGGTGTAAGAGTGGATAACGACCGGGGAAACCCTGTGCGCACCACCAATTTAAGAGTAACCGGTGGAATACGGATAGAGGGCACACGCGGCCACGGATTTGAAACCTACACAGTAGATACGATTTTCATCGACCGATTCATTTCAAGGAATACCAATTACTGCGGCCTTATTCTCAATGATTCAAGAAACGCAGAGATCGGCTATATTTACGCTTACAGAGCCGATCACGGGGGTGGATATGCGGGCTTTAGAACCGCTAACAGAAATGGGCCCAACATCGTTGTTGACACACTGATCACCGTTGATTGCGGAAGAGGCTTTTTTAGTGTTTCGAGGAGTCATGGTACTACTATAAATTATGTCAACATAACGGGTTCGACCGGGCATGGAATGCTTATACAAAACGCGGAGGATGTTCATATCAGAGGCGGGGTGATATGGAATAATAATTGTGGCGAAGCAATCAGGTTTTCAACCGACCCGGGCTCTGCGGGTGGTTATATGGACTGCAGAAATAACATTATAGAAAATGTGCGAATATTTGATGACAGAGGACCAAACCGACAACAGGTTTACGGTATAAGGGAAACCTCAGATGGCGGCAGAACAGGGTATAATATCGTCCGCAACTGTGATCTTAGAGATGCAGGCAGCAACAGATCAAGAGACCTTGTGCTTGACGGGGTCAATTCACAATCGATCGGAAACGCGCTAACCGGCGATCCTCCGCTTCTCCCCGATGATGGTGGTATTGTCGAACCAGACGATCCTATCGACAGAGGTTCCGGCGACTTTTTTGAAAACCTTACTCTCTTTGAGACCACAAACGCCAATAACTGGAACATTATGAGTGATTTCAGTTCTGGACAGACAAGTTTTGGTGACAGAGATTTTATTGTCGAATCTATTCCTGATTATTTAAACGGAAGCGAATGGATCCAAACAGCAATGAATTCAAGGACGAATGCATCCATTGATAACTACGCTTTCTTTACAGCCAACACAAACGGTTTTCTGTTCATTGCGCACTCAGACAGAATAGAGGAAAAACCGGAGTGGCTCTCTAACTATGAAAACACCGAAGAAACTATAACTATTGAAGAAGACACTGAAACACACAGAACATTAACTCTGTACAGAAAAGCGATATCTCAGGGTGATGAAATAGAACTTGGGATTAATTCAAGTGACGGAACAACCCTTTCACTTATGTATATACCTATAATCACCGATCAGACCGATTACTGTGAACCCACAGCTATCACCCCTTACACATCAGTAAATGATGAAGATTGGGTTGAAGGCACAGAAGTAACGCTACTTGAAGGTGAAAGTGTTCAACTTGGTCCCCACCCCGAGCAGGAGGAGTCCTGGACCTGGAGCGGACCTGATGAGTTCTCAACCCAGAGCCGCGAAATTGAACTTAGTAACATCTCCTCTGATCAGGCCGGTGAATATACAGCTGTTTTCACCAATGACTGTGGCGAAGAAAGTGAAATCACTTTTACTGTTGTCGTAGAGCCATCGGTTTCAGTTTCTAAGCAGCTGTACCCATCTAAGCCAAAGGTGTCCCTTAAGAACAATTCCATAAAGCTAATGAATCCGGGTACAAGCGAATGGACTATGTCTATTTTCGATCTTAGGGGAAAAACTCTTTTACGCAAAACTATAAACTCCGGTACTCATACGATACCTCTTTACACTCTAATACAAAATGGGTCTTATATTATTAGAGTAAACAACGGTAATGAACTAATAGTAAACAGAAGAATAAACATAATTCAGTAACCAGGTTTTTAGCAAAGTTGAAGGCGGCTTTTATCTACCGCTTTCAGCTTTTAAGGAAATGTTGTAGAGTGAAAAGAATAAATGTAAGTTTAATATGGAAGTGTTAAAAGATTTATATTATTGTTTCTTACACCTGTTTGGGCAGCCATTATAGTGGAAAAAAATGTGGATATCTATAATTATACAGATTACCGTAAATTCCTAAACGATTATTATACGGAAAATAAAAAGAAGTACCCCTATTTCACACTGCGCTACATAGCCCAAAAGGTGGGGTTTAAATCCGCCAGCCTTTTTAGCCAAATCATACGTGCAAGAACCAATATTTCACCTGATCTGGCTCACCGTTTTACCGTTTTTCTAAAGCTCTCAGATGCTCAGGGTGATTATTTTAAAAAACTTGTTCTCTATAATCAGGCAAAATGTCATAATGATAAAAAGAGATATTTTCAGGCACTTACGAGTTTCAGAATGTCCAAAATTCGTCATATTGATTCGAAGTACTTCTATTTCTATGATAAATGGTATTATAGTGCAATAAGAGAGGTTCTGTATATAAAACCTCTCAGACTTGAAGATTACCGTTTTTTGGCCGGATTGCTTGAGCCATCGATATCTCCTGTTCAGGCCAAACAAGCACTCTTAAACCTTGAGAAATGGGGGTTCATTGTAAAGAATAGTGATGGACTCTACTATAGATCAGACTGCCTCAGTACCACCACCGGAACAAACGTAAAGTCATTTTATATCAATAACTACCAAACAGAAGTACTAACACTTGCTCACAAAGCAATAGACAGTCTGTCTAAAGATTGCAAAGAGTTCTCAAGTCTCACTATGAGTTTATCAGATGAAGCTTACAGTCGTTTTCTTGAAGAGTTGCAGCTTTTTAGACACAAACTGCTTTCTATAGCTGAAGATGATAAAAATGAAAATCGAATATATCAACTTAACTTTCAGTTTTTCCCCCTTACAAAACAGATAAAGAGGAGTTTGTAATGAGAGCGGTGATTGCAATAACTACACTCCTGTTCCTACTACTAAACTCATGTCAAAAAGATAGCATAGTTGGTCCGGGATCAGAAACCGTTTCTGTAGCGGCAACTCTTTATTATCCCCAGGGAATCAGAGCCGAAGGTTCAAACGTTACAATCCGAAGAAGAGATTACACTCGTCCCTTTTCACAACCACCTCAGACAATTCGCTATCCTGATGCAATCACCGATTACTCCGGTAGCTTCGTTATAGATTCAGTTATCCCGGGTTCGTATATAATAGAGGTGAATGATTCTAAAGGACATGCCATTGCACTCAACTGTGAGATAGCAGTAAGTTCAAACGGTGTTGTCGAATTACTGCCCGATACCCTTAGGCCCGTGTCTACTTTAAGAGGACGGGTAGTCCAACGCTCACTTACCGAGAGCATCTACGTTCAAATATATGGACTTGAAAGAGACCCAACACCTGTTAGTCATGATGGTACATTTTTTATCGATAACCTACCGCATGGTAACTTTAACCTGAGATTTGCAGAAGCATTATCTGATTCAACAATAAAAAATGTTGAAAATGTAAGTATCGAACCGGAAAGAAACGAGGATATAGGCACATTTGATCTTGAATCAGAAAACCAGTGGAAACACGCAAAAAGTATAACCCTCAACACCTCCCCATCCGGAGCAGATATATCCGCCGATATATTTAATTTTCCTATTCTCGTTCGCCTTAACCAATCCAATTTTGATTTTCAGCATGCAAAAACAGGCGGCACCGACCTTCTCTTTACCAATTCTTCAGGCACACCACTAACTCATGAAATCGAACGCTGGGACCCTGTAAATTCCAAAGCCGAACTTTGGGTACTCATGGATACTGTTTGGGGAGATAATGATGAGCAGTATATAATGATGCACTGGGGAAACGACAACTATACACATGCTTTCAGACACGGTGATGTTTTTGACACTACCTTTGGATACCAGGCAGTTTTTCACTTTTCGGAACCACAGACAGATCAACTCACTGATGCCACTCATAACACCCTTAACAGTAGTGAAGATTATATCCATGGAACATCACCGATTGAATCCCATATGGCCTATGCCCGGTCTTTTAACGGTACCGATGAGTTTATTCAGGTGCCCAACACTGCTGAGAGCAAAATTAACTTCTCCTGGGAAGATTCATTTACCCTTTCGGCATGGGTTTACACTCCTTCACTTGAAGGTGAATTAAACCAGATCGTATCAAAAGGTAACATGCAGTATGGACTTCAGCTGCAGAGTAATGATATGTGGCAGTTTTTCTACTATTTCGATTCGGCCGATACCAGAGGATGGCTTACCGTAAGCGCTCCCGCAACCCCAAACCAGTGGACACATATTACAGCGGTTAAAAATCAATCAGAATTGTACCTCTATATTAACGGTACAATGGAAAGTGATGAGCCTGTGCTGATAGAAGACCACAGCAGATGGAACAATTCTCTGGATCTTTATGTTGGAAGAAGATCGCGATACAACCCTGAAACCAATGAAGACGAACGTTTTTGGAGAGGTTATATAGATGAGGTAAGAATAAAATCAGGTGTGCCAGATCCAGACCGGGTTAAGCTCTCTTTCATGAATCAAAGAGAGGAGGATTTGCTACTGATTTTCAATGAAGATTTATAGTAGTTAGAAAAAAGGTGATAGAAGGGTGCAGTGCTTCTGCCCGCACCAATTATCCACAGTTTAAGAAAATGCGCCTTCTGAGTAATGATCTTAAAGTGTGGAATTGCCTTAAAAAAGGCATCTACCTCATCGAATCCACTCCCCTTCTCTCAAGAAGGGTACCGTCTTTTAGATACAGATCAGTTACGGAATTACTAAAGGCTACACGGGCTCTTGCTTTCTCAATCTGTGCCCCAATGAGGTCTCTTTGTGCCTGCAGTACAAGAAAGCCGGTTGACTTACCTGCTGCAAACTTCTCCTCTTCGGCCCTAAGTTTTTCCTTCTGCAAACTTTCGGTAACCGAAGCTGCTTCAATCTGTTTATACGCCCTGTTTACTTCAGCGTACGCGGAACGTACTTCATATTCGATTAGCCTAACCATGTTTTCTATAGAGAGACATAACTGTTCTTTGGATAATTGGGCTCTTCTGTGCCGTTCACGTGCTCCTCCCTGAGTTACAGGAAATGAAAGAGTCAAACCACCTTCAATCACCCCTGAGGGATCTGAATAGGAACGCATGGCCTCAGAAAATGATTGCGAATAACTTGTTCCATGCATAGAGATAAAGAAATCCAGTTTAGGCAGTAGTCCGTCTCTGGTATGGATCACATCAAGCTCTCCCTTATCAACCAGTGCATTTGCCTGTCTTAGGTCTGGTCGGAATTTCTTTGCTGCTTTTAAATGATAATGAAGAGAGTCGGGTTTTACTACTTCAAATATGGTATCAGCCGGAACTATCTTTGTATCCCACAACTCAGGAGTGTTCATCAAATGCACCAATCGGTACTGTCTTTGCAGATACGCTGTCTGAGCATCAATTAAGTGACGTTTTCTTTCTGAGACTTCTGCTCTGATAGTTGCAAGGTCCAGTGCCGCTATACGCCCAACTCTAAGCCTCTCTTCAGATTCATACAGTAACCTTTTTGCCAGCTCAAGTGATTGTTCATGAATAGTTAGCTCCCTTTTAGAAAGTAGCAACTCCCAGTATGCTCTTTCGGTATCTGCCAGTAATCTTTGCGCGTATCCCGCGAGTTCTTCCTTACGCAGTGAAATATCGATCCTTGCTTTTCGCAACGGAGCAAGGTTCGCGTTTGGATTGAGCCCCTGAAGTAGTGACTGGGTTACGGTAAACCCAAGTCTGTTCTGGTATCCCCTTTGAGGTTCAAGTACCTGAGTTTGGCGAGGCGCTTCTACGCTTCCCCTAAGCTCTATGTTGGTACCGGTAGGCAGGGTTTCTGTTAATTGAAGTGACGCGTTGTAATTTTGGTTGTCAGAACTATTCATTACACTACTACGTCCCACTCCCATTTGCACCTGAGGCTCATATCGGTACATGTTTTCTCTGTAGATGGTATGAGCGGCATCAGTACGGAGGCTCTCAATTTTTATTACCGGATTTTTCTGAACAGCGTTGGTTAATACCTCCTCAAGTGAGAGGGAAAAGACTTCAGAGGCATACAGGTAATTAAGTGTAAGTATGGTAAATAAGGTTATGGTTACTTTTTTCATCATTCCTCTTTAGTTAGCATCCGAAATTTTTGCGTTCATCGATTTTCTCTGTTCAACAAACGAGTACACAACAGGTATTAGCACAAGAGTAATAAAGGTAGACGCCAATAGTCCACCTATAACCACCCGTGCCATAGGAGCCTGAGCTTCACCACCTTCACCAAGGCCGATTGAAAGCGGGAGTAGTCCCATAGTTGTGGTTAGAGTAGTCATAAGTATCGGCCGTAACCGTCTTACCCCGGCCCTCTGCAGAGCACCAAACAACTCCATTCCTTTTTCTCTTCTGTACCTGTTTACCGTATCAACAAGAACGATAGCATTGTTCACGACTATACCAGTAAGAACGATACACCCGATAAATGCCTGAATGGTAAAAGGGGTGTTTGTAATCATCATAATGCCTGCCACACCGATCAATGCCATGGGTATGGAAAACAGAACAATAAAAGGATCCTTAAAAGACTCAAATTGTCCGGCCATAACAAGAAAAACCAGCAGCACAGCCATTGTAATAGACATAAGCAATTCCCTGTATGCCCTCTGCTGTTCTTCATAATCACCCCTTACAAGCACAGCAAATCCAGAAGGAACGGAAAGATTTGTAAGTTCATTTCGAATATCTCCAACCACCGAACCCATATCCCTTCCGGCATAGTTAACATCCACACTTATGAATCGTTCTCTGTCACGGCGCTCAACCTGCACCGGACCGGTAGCAGATTCAATGCTCGAAACTGAAGTAAGTGGTATCGGCTTACCGGCACTGTTAACAACTGACTTTCTTGATAGATGGTCAATGTTTTTTCGTTCGTCATCCCCAAGGCGCACCAATACTCCGTACTCATTTCCATCCATGCGAATTTCGGTTGCCCTGGTTCCTCCCATGGCAGTTTGAACTGCATTTCCAATCTGAGAAGCAGTAAGCCCCAGATCAGCAGCTCTGTTTCGATCAACTACCACCCTGTACTCCGGCATTCCAGCTTCGCGACTGATTCTGGTGTCTGTAACGCCATCAACCTTATCCACTGCAGCTGAAATTTGTTGGGCAAGCTGCTGGGCAGTTTCAAGTTCATAACCTCTCACCTCAACAGAGATCGATTCACCACCACCGGTTCCCATGCGAAGCAAAAATAAACCCTGACCTTCACGTACTCGAATTGTACTACCCGCAATATGAGAAAGCTTTGGTCTCAATTCATTTGCCACCCGTGCACTTGAGCGGTTTCTTTCTCGTATGGGCACCAGTGAAATACGAATTTGGGAGTTGTTTGCACCTCTGGCTCTTCCAAAACCTGAACCGATATTGGAAATAATAAATTCCGCCTCAGGCACCTCCCGGGCTATTACCTCTTCTATCTGTGCTACAGTCTGCTCCATTACACTGAGTTTCGTTCCGACCTCCATCTCTACATTTACTCTAACCTCACTCTCATCAGCTGAAGGCATAAGCTCCATTCCAATTTGTGGGATAAGTATTAAAGCAGAGAGAAAGAGCCCGGCAATAACCCATACAACAGTGAAACGATTTGAAAGTGCCCATTTCAATATCATGCTGTAACGATATTCTATGCCTTTTAGCACGTTTCCCGATGTCCTGAAAATCACACCGAGCAATCCTCTGGTTGCTTCTCCATGCTCAGGTTTACGAAGAAATTTTGATGTAAGCATAGGAACAAGGGTAAGAGCTACTATAAGCGAGCAGGCAAGAGAGAATGCTACTACGAGGGCAAGAGAACGAAACATGATACCGGACATACCACGGATAAAAACCACCGGTAAAAACACCACAAGAGTAGTAAGGGTACTTGCGGTCACGGCAGACCATACTTCACCAACTCCATTCACAGCTCCATCAAAGGAGTTCTCACCATTTTCTCTTTTATGGAATATGCTGTCGAGAACCACAATGGCATTATCCAAAAGCATCCCTATGCCAAGTGCCAACCCCCCAAAGGTCATCATGTTAAGTGTATTGCCACTAAAATACACCAGCGCAAAAGTAGCAATAATACATATTGGAATGGCTGCGGAAATAATAAGTGTGGTAGAGAGATTGCGCAGAAAAAGCAAAAGAATAACAATAGCTATGATACCGCCAATAAGAAGCGCCCATGCCATATTCATCATTGACTGTTCAATATATCTGGATGTATCGATAAGGGGAACCAGCTCAATGTCTGCATAATCCCTGTTTATTCTTTGCAGTTCCCTGTGCACTCCCTGTGCAACAGCTACAGTGTTTGTACCTGATTGTTTACTTATAGCCAAACGCACTGCGGGTGATCCGTTAATCTTAAATATTGAATTAGTCTCTTCGAGACCATCTGTTACCTCCGCAACATCAGCAATTCTTACCGGAACGCCGTCACGCACAGTGATTATGGTATTAGAAACTTCCTCGACTCCGCCATACTCAGCAAGCGTTCTTACCATAATTTCACGGTTTCCATGCTCTACAGAGCCCGCGGGCATATTTCGGTTTTCCTGGCGAAGGGCATTAATTACCATATGAGGAGATATACTGAACGATTCAAGCCTTGAAGCACTAAGGGCAACCTGTATCTCCCGCCTGGCGCCTCCCCGTACATTAACAGAAGCTACACCATTAACCCTTTCAACACGATATTGCACCTGATCCTCAATCATACTCTGCAGATCATTGAGTTCCATATCAGATGTAACACCTAAAATCAGGATAGGAAAGGCATTGGGATCAAATTTTCTGATAGCAGGACGGTCAGCATCTTCAGGAAGACGATTGAGGGTACGGTCTATTCTGTCACGTATATCATTTGTCGCTTCATCTAAATTTGTTCCCCATGCAAAAGCAACTCTAACGGTGCTGCTTCCTTCACTGGAAGTTGAGACAATTTCCTCAATACCCTGAATTCCCGCAAGGGCCGATTCTATGGGTCTGGTAACAAGTTCCTCAATTTCCTGGGGCCCTGCATTACCGTATCTGGTAGTCACAGAAATAGTAGGCATTTCCACTTCCGGCATCAGGTCAATAGGTAAACGCGTCAGGGATAATACTCCAACCACTATCACTACCAGATAGATAACAGTAGTAAGGACTGGCCTGCGTACCGGTAATACGATAAAGGGATTACTCACCGTTTGCCTCCCAACCTTCTCTGCTTTCACTCTTTTGATTCTCAGTTACTACCTGAGCCCCATCCCTGAGCAAGTGGCTTCCAAGGGTAACAACCGGAACACTTAATTGAGCCGGTGAAATAATTTCTACCCATTCTCCATCTTTAAGACCGGTTTCAACGGGTACGCGTTCTGCTGTAGAAGATTCGGTTACAGTATAAACAAACTTTGAGTCATTAGTTTCAACAAGTGCAGTAGCGGGTACAGAAAGCGCGGAATCATTCTGCTCCATAGTCACAGCAAGACGCGCGAACATTCCTGGTTTTAACAGTAAGGAATCGTTTGGAACAGCAACTTCCACAGTCGCAGTACGGGATGAGGTCTGAAACAGTGGCGCGACACGACTAACCTCCCCTTCAAAGACTCTCCCCGGCAAGGCATCAACTGTTACCTCAGCTCTTCTACCGGGCTTAAGTTGATGATAGTCTCTTTCTGTAGCAGCGATTTCTACATATACTGTGTCGATACCAACTACCGTGAAAACAGGTGCGCCGACCGATAACTGCGCGCCCCCATCAGCATGGCGTTCCGCAATAAAGCCTGGCTGAGCTGCCCTGATCTCTGTATACCCAAGCCTGGTCCTGGCCTGAGCAAGCGATGCTTTACGCTGTTCGAGCTGTGCGTTTGCAAGCTCAAGCCTGGAACGATTGGAAGTAAGCTGAGTTTCTAAATTTTCGAGTTCCACCTGTGAAGATATTCCCTTTTCAACCAATCCCCTGACCCGTTCAACCTCCCTTTCGGTGAAGGACAGTTGAGCCTCTGCCTCCTTCAGTGAAGCTCTGCTTACCTTAACCTGAGCATTCATCTCCTGCAGAGCGTGCCTGTATTCTGTGTCATCTATCCGCCCCAGCATCTCTGCCCTGTTAACATAATCCCCTATTCTTTTATTAACAGATATAAGTCTTCCGGAAACATCGGCGGAAATCACATAGGTGTAGGACGCACGCACATTTCCGGTAAACTCCCTGACACCTCTAAGTGACCTGGTCTCCGGCTGCACGGTTCTAACAGCAACCGGCCCACTCATCATTCCGCCCCAGCCAGAACCACCGCTTTGAGCTATCCCATCATTTCTGAAATATCCCATCCATACCACCAGAATTACTATCCCTACAATAAAGACGAGTAGCAAAACTTTGTTCCGATTCATCATCAATATCCGATTCATTTAAATAAAAACAATGCCTGATGCAGCAAAAAGGCTATGAACACTCTTTAGCTAAACATACGTTAGATTTCTAATACAAAGCTTTTGTTACAGCAAATTGCTCTAGTTGATCAAAAAAATAATACAAAGCTGAGGATGGATGCAGATTACTATCTCAAAACGGGAGAGGTTTTATGAAGCTATTTGAAATAAAGAGTAGCAACGAAGAGAGATACGCCTCTTCGTTGCTACTATGATTATAAACCCTAAAGATTAGAGTAATGAAAGAACACTCTGGGGTGCCATATTTGCCTGAGCAAGCATTGATGTTCCAGACTGAGTAAGTATCTGATTTCTTGTAAACTGAGCACTTTCAGAAGCAAAGTCTACATCACGAATAAGAGATTCTGCAGATTGTTGGTTTGTGTTTGAGATGGTAAGATTATTGATTGCATGCTCTAAACGATTCACATAAGCACCCATGTCTGACCGCATCTCATTTACAGTATTTATTGCATCATCAAGAGAGGTGATAGCCGCAACTGAGTTAGCCTGATCACTTACATCCACACCGGTAAGTGTAAGCCCAGCGGTGGTTAGATCCGCAATCTCAACTTCGATACTATCGACACCAGCTGCTGCATTTGCATCAATCCACAAATTAGATCCAGCGTCCACTTCACCAAACCGCGCAGCACCTGTATCATCGGAGATTAATTTCATTCCATTATAATTGGTCACACCGGCAATACGATCGATCTCGCTCATAAGGCTCTGAAATTCTGCATCTGTGTAACCACGTTCTGTATCGGTGAGCGTATCATTGGATGATTGAACAGCCAGCTCACGCATTCTCTGAAGTATATCAGAGATTTCGTTTGCAGCACCTTCAGCTATGGTGATAGCGGCAATACCATCCATAGCATTACGCCTGGCCTGTGCAGTACCCCTGATTTGCGTACGCAGGTTTTCGGAAACACCAAGACCAGCCGCATCATCGCTTGCGCGGTTAATGCGAAGACCCGTTGATAATCTCTCCAAAGACTTGGACATATCACGATTCACACCGTTTAACGCACCCTGGGTTACCATTGATGGGATGTTATTGTTGATACGCATAAAGGACCTCCTTGTTTTGATAATGCCACTGCGAATTATGACATTATCAGTGTGTAATTTTGGCATCCTTGCCAGTTTGTAAGATCTTTGTTAGATCTCTTTTCAATTTTCTTATTAATTTTATCGGCCCGCAGGGGGCGCACTTAACTTTTTTTTAGAGGAAAAAATTCAGGAAGATAAAATAAGAGGTTAAACGGTTGTAGCATCGTAGGCTGTGAGCTGACCACACGCGCCCATTATATCACGTCCCCTGCTCTTTCTTACTGTAGCGGCAAGCCCAAGTTTATGAAGTTCCTGGGAAAACTGTAACACCTTATCCTCTGAAACAGTATTCTCTTTGATATCTCCTGCAGTATTAAGAGGTATTAGGTTAATTTTGCATGGAAAACCAGAGAGAAGCTTACTTAAACTCTTTTTTGCCCCAGGAGTATTGGTAATGCCATCGATTACCACATATTCGAAAGTAACACGTCTTCCGGTTTTCTCAAAATACCGCTTAGCGATTTTTACCAGCTGAGCTATATTATACTTTTTATTAATGGGCATTACTTCATCTCTAAGCTTATCATTCCAGGCGTTTAGTGAAATCGCAAGCCCGACATTTAAATTTTCGTTAATTAGTCGTTCAATAGAAGGTATTACACCGGCAGTTGACACGGTTATTCTTCTGCCCCCAAGATTAAAGCCATCCTCGTGCATTATAACTTCAAGCGCCTTTCTGAAATTTGCAAAGTTACTTAAAGCTTCTCCCATACCCATAAATACCACATTGGTAACCAACTTATCAGATTTTGAACAAAGGTAATCATTTATTCCTATAAGCTGAGCCAGAATCTCCTGCTGGGTAAGATTTCTGATAAAGCCAAGTTTGGCGGTTTCACAGAAACTGCACCCCAAAGCACATCCAATCTGGCTGGAAACACAAGCAGTGCGGCGTTTATCATCAAATAACAGAACGCTCTCGATTATATAGGAGGTGTTGTTGAACGCGAAACCAAATTTAACCGCATCTCCATACTTCGATTCAAGAATATATTTAGGTTCAGGCTTTTGTATTGAGCAGCAGGCACTCAGTTGTTGTCTAACATGTTTAGACATGTTGCTCATTTGTTCAAAATCGTCAACCCGCTTCTGGTAAAGCCATTTATATATTTGTCTTGCCCGAAACTTCTTCTCCCCCAGTGAGAGAATAAATTGCTCAAGTTCATTGATACTTAAGTCTCTTAAATCTGTTTTACTTGCAGTAGTTTCCATTTACATTTCTATCTTTAATCTTACTTACTTTTACCCTGAAGGTACTCGTTACCAATAATCTTCGATATACGTGAGTAAATATTTTTAGAGTAAACACGGAAGAGTTTAAATGCAAAAAGGTCCGAAGAATTTACATTCTCCGGACCCTGCTATTTTAATGCGGTCGGCCGGACTCGAACCGGCACAGGTATACACCCACTACCCCCTCAAAGTAGCGTGTCTACCAATTCCACCACGACCGCTTTTTATTACTCCTGCTCTTCACTGGGTGCGGCCTCTTCAGGTACTACATCCAGGGGCACTTCCAAAGCACCTTCATTATCACTGGGGACACCTTCCTGATCTGCGGCTTCTCCTTCATCAAAAGGAAGTCCTCTTCCTTCCAATGCGGCAGCAGGTGTGGCAGATTGTTCCTGGGCGGCCTTTTCCTGTAACATGGAAGCTTGCTCTCCTATAGCAGGACCTGACGCAAGCATAGCCATCACTAGACAGAGTACAAAAAATGCCGCACCAAAAATCGCAGTGCCTCTTGTAAGGATATTCGCGGTATCCTGCGCACCCAGAAAGTTACTGGCTCCACCCAAGCCGCCACCGATCGCTCCTGAAAGGCCACCGCCTTTATCGGATTGTATAAGGACGATCAGAACCAGAAAAATACATACTAATAAGAAAACAACCAAAAGAAATCCGAATAACATACCACCACCGTTTGATTATTTAGGTTTTACAATACCGGCGAAATCAGATGCTTTCAGTGCAGCCCCACCAATGAGACCACCATCAACATCACTTTCTTCAAGAAGCGATTTCGCGTTGCCCGGCTTCATACTTCCGCCGTACTGTATACGAATTGTGTCGGCAGTTTCTTTACCAAAAAGTTCAGAAATGATTTTTCTAATAAAAATATGCGCTTCATTTGCCTGCTGTGGTGTAGCTGTTTCACCAGTACCTATTGCCCAAACCGGCTCGTAGGCCACTGTACACTTTGAAGCATCCTCTGCAGAGATACCTCCAAACGCACCTTTAACCTGCTTTTCAATCACAGCATCCATTGAGCCACTTTTTCTCTCTTCAAGAGTTTCTCCAACACAAACAATAGGAAGAAGACCAGAAGCAAGAACCGCTTTTGTCTTTTTGTTCACTGTTTCATCGGTTTCATTAAAGTAGCTACGCTGCTCTGAATGGCCGATAATGACATACGTCACACCAACGCTTTTAAGCATGGCACAGCTTACTTTTCCGGTAAAAGCACCTTTTTCTTCCCAGTGAACATCCTGAGCACCCAATTTAACATTAGAGTCTTTAATGACCTCTGCAACAGCCTGAAGATTTGTGTAAGGCGGACATACCGCTACATCTACATCACCTACGGACCCTACAGCCTCGACCACATCTTTTGCGAGTGCACGAGCTTCGTCCAGTGTTGTGTTCATTTTCCAGTTGCCTGCAATAAAAACTCTGTTTGCCATATTTCAGATCCTCTGGTTTGTTGTTATCAAAAACAGGAGCTTAAAATACTACTCGGCCTGATTGCAGTCAAATAAAATTACACCTTTTAATCAAACTAAGGGTAAAAGGTGCCAGGATCAACAGAAAACATCTACATTTGCGTTTCAAATATGAAATCGAATAATTTTAATACTGATACGTAATAGCCTTAGTATTTCCTTTCACCTTAATTTTGTAAGCCTTCGGGCATATTTAGGATAGTCTTCTTTAATGAGTCTTCGTAACATCTATGATGTAGTAGTGATTGGTGGCGGACCGGGCGGTGTATGCGCGGCGGTAGCGGCTGCTAGGCAGGGCGCTTCAACACTTTTGGTTGAGCGATATGGTTTTTTGGGTGGTATGGCAACAGCTGGTCTTGTAAATCCATTCATGTCTTATAAAAATGGTACTGAATATCTCACCTCATCAGTTTTCAATGAAATCCTCTCCCGCCTCTCCAATGAAAACGCATTGTGCAGCAAAGGCAGCATCTTTGATGATGAGATTCTAAAGATAGTGCTTGATGAGATGATGGCTGAGGCAAAGGTAGATATTCTGTTTCACAGCACATTTACCAGTCTAACCCGAGAAAATGACCAGATCCTTAAAGCACATTTTTCCGGCAAATCCGGCCAAATCTCAGTTGCCAGCCGTGTCTTCATAGACTCTACCGGTGATGGTGATGTGGCTGCAATGGCTGATGCACCCTTTGATACTGGTCGCGATGAAGACAATGCCTGCCAACCAATGTCGCTTTGCTTCAGGGTTTCTGGGGTTTCTGGTGATATATCGCCAAAAGAATTAGGCCAGGAGTTAACTCCACTGCTTTATGATGCAAAAAAACAGGGGATTATTACCCAGCCAAGAGAAGATGTTTTGGTTTTCGGTACACTCATCCCTGAAACGTTCCATTTTAATTCTACCCGTATTCTTGGTAAAAACGCTACCTGCTGTCTTGATTTGACTGCTGCAGAGATCGAAGGCCGGCGCCAAACTATGGAGCTCTTTAAACTATTTAAAAAATACTCACCACGATTTAAAAATGCAGTTATTGCAAAAATTGCAACACAAATCGGGGTCAGGGAAAGCAGAAGAGTTGTTGGAAACTATAATATCACAGAGGAAGACATTCTGGCTGCACGAAAATTTAAAGACGGAATAGCAAAGAGTAACTACCCAATCGATATTCATAATCCAATTGGACCGGGCACTATTTTAAAAGACATACCACAAGGTGATTATTACGAAGTTCCTCTACGATCACTTATTCCTACCGGCATAGATAACCTGATTATCGGGTCGCGCTGCATAGGTTCAACTCATGAAGCTCATTCCTCATTACGGGTAATGCCTGTGGTGGGTGGGATAGGTGAAGCAGCCGGTATTACTGCAGCAATGGCAGTTAAACAAAATAGTACACCGGCGCAGATTGATGGCTCTGTTATCAAAAAGATGATTTTTAGTAGTGATGATCTGAAAAAAAACAAAGCACCCCGCAGCGCATCCTGTATTTAAACATGCTTTCTTAATATTTAAGTAACTGTTGGCAATCACTGTTTTGAGGTACCTGATTTGCTCTGCTATTCAAGTAATTAAAATCAAGTAAACCCAAAACAGGGGTAAGGTGCCAATGAAAGACCCTACTGTAGTAGTAATAACCGGTGCAAGCGCTGGTGTAGGACGAGCAACTGCTATCAAGTTTGCCAAACGAAATGCAAAAATTGCCCTTCTGGCACGAGGTACGCAAGGACTTGAAGGTGCCCGCAGAGACGTTGTGGCAAATGGTGGTGAAGCGTTAGTCATACCAGTAGATGTAGCAGATCATACCGCCATAGAAAATGCTGCAGAGGCAATTACCGACACCTGGGGCAAAATAGATATATGGATCAATTGCGCCATGACAACCATCCTCGCTGAATTCAGTGATATTACCCCTCAGGAGTTTCGTCGTGTAACAGAAGTTACCTATCTGGGCTACGTTTACGGGACTATGTCTGCACTTAAAAGAATGATGCCACTTAACCGAGGGAAGATTGTGCAGGTTGGAAGTTCACTCTGCTATCGGGGCATACCACTTCAGTCTGCCTACTGTGGGGCAAAACATGCCATAAAAGGATTTACAGAATCTATTCGAAGTGAACTAATGCACAACAAATGTAAGATTACTATCTCCATGGTGCACCTTCCGGCAATTAACACTCCCCAATTTCTCTGGAGTAAAAACAAAATGCCCAGAAAGCACCAGCCGGTACCCCCCATCTACCAGCCAGAACTATGTGCTGATGCAGTTGTATGGGCTGCCACTCATAAAAAACGTGAAATCCTGGTGGGCTTTAGTACGGTGAAAGTTTTATCACTCAATAAGGTTTTCCCGGGTATTATCGATATATACCTGGCCAAAAAAGGATACGATTCTCAGCAATATAACGGAATAAACGAACATAAAGAGGACAACCTTTGGAATCCTGTTGATAAAGATTACGGTTCAAGAGGTGTTTTCAATGAGGACTCACGCACTAAAGATTTGCTGCTGCAGTTGTCTAAATTGCACGCCCTTAAGCTTTCAATTGGTGCTCTGTTTACGCTGATGCTGTTATTTTCATGCAGGAAAAAGTGATAGAAAATTTTTTATGATGGCCGGTTATCCACTCTTTTTACCATTGCCTAATTTTTGGTATACCGTAGCTGCCTTCTTCAATGAAATATGGGGTGCAAGACACCCCATTGCTATATCAGAAGAGTACGTCAGACTATTTTCTGTTTACCGCTTGATCATCACAGGATAAGTTACACCATCTATACTGAGGATATGCAATCCCTGAGCAACATTTTGTGTTGCTATTTTCAGAGATGAACTATTTTGAACCCTATAGGAAACATTGACTGCTCTTCCTCTTGAGTCTAACAGTTTTATTTCTGAATTATGGATAG
>JARUKZ010000043.1 GCA_029688955.1 Chitinispirillales bacterium ANBcel5
CTCTATAATGCCTGGTCTCTATAATGCCTGGTCTCTATAATGCCTGGTCTCTATAATGCCTGGTTCAAATTCCCCCTTCCTCCCGCGATCATAGCCCAAGGGTCCCCCCAAACGGATCCTTTCACTCTTTCACCATTGATGCCCGGGGGTGACCCAATCCATCGCCTTTAGCCCCATAAAAATCCGTTCTATTCACATCCCCAATTTCTATCTCTGCTTTTTAAATAGCTATGAGGTGTGAGCATTGGCATTGAGCAGGAAAAGAGAAAGATGAATCGCAATTATGTTCTTCATAATATATTAGAACAGTTACGCCTCTCGGCTACGCCCGGGGAACTGCTTAAGTCATTTCCTAATCTTTTACTCCTGCATTATTCATTAATTAGTAATTGGTCATTAGTAATTAGTAATTATATTACCTCCCTCCACAATATATTTTCCTATATCCATCATTTATATACCAAACCACACACGCTAACCCGATCAAACTACCGAAGTTCTGTTACAGTGTAAAAAAAAAGAGTAAAAAAAGCAAAAAAAAGTACAAAGCTGTTGATTTTACCGTTTAACGGTCTCTATACTTTAATTAGATGGTAGCGTGAGTCTATCATTTGAAATTGAGCGCTCAGAAGAAATTCTGAAAAAATTAACAATAAAAGTCATTTTTCATTTAAAAGAAGGGGTGTCTTATGTTACGCAACAAAAAAGGTTTTACACTCATTGAGCTCATGGTCGTTATCGTCATCATCGGTATCCTGGCTTCTCTGGCTATACCACGTTTTACAGAAGCAGCTACAAGGGCAAGAGCTTCCGAAGCTCCATCTGTTCTGGCTTCATATGAGAGTGCTCAGCTGGCACGTGTTGCTGAAACTGGTTTCGTTGGTAGTATTGGTGGTGGGGATCTTTTATTTGAAGAACCTGAAAGTCAGTGGTTTGGTTATTCGGAATCGATTAATGATGATGATACTGAAGCAACTTATATTGGTGCGCCTGGCGATTGGGCACCTGCTTCCCTCATAGATTTGGAAACTGTAGTGGCAAATCATGGTGACCCAGCACGCGACGGAGGTTGCGATAGACTTCTACCCAACTGGAGAGAGTACGAATAACCAAAACCCTCCAACCTAAAATTCCCGACTGGCCTCCTCACGGAAGCCAGTCTTTTTTTTTACCCTCCCGCAAAAAAAACTTGCCCCTCTACCCCCGCTCAATGTAAATTCTTCTCTATGCGTACTAAAAATGTGACATACAATCTGATTCTAAAAGCCATTGTCGTGGTCAGTGGTGTGGTGATTATTATACCCAAAGGCAGGGGAACGGGCGCTTAGATTCAGATCATAAATTTAGATCAGGCCCGTTTCCCCAAGAGGGAGACGGGCTTTTTTGCGTTTATATACACTGAAATCTTGATTCAAAACAGTGCGGGAGCTATTTTTATCAGCTATTTTCTATATTCCGGATTCTGTAGTGTAAGGCTTGTAAAGGGATTCGGATCACGTGGAGGTGAACATTGAACAAAACAGGCGCACAGATCGTTATCGACGCGATGCTTAAAGAGGATGTTGAAGTTGTTTTCGGGTATCCCGGTGGTGTGGTTATCCCGATCTTCGACGTGCTCTACGATACTAAAGAGATTAACTTCATTCTGACCCGTCACGAACAGGCCGCGGCCCACGCTGCCGATGGCTTTGCCAGAGCTACCGGAAAAACCGGTGTCTGTATCGCGACTTCCGGACCAGGTGCCACCAACATTATGACCGGACTGGCTACCGCGTATCTGGATTCGATCCCTATGGTTGCGATCACCGGCCAGGTCGCGTCACCGCTGCTTGGCACCGACGCGTTTCAGGAGGCGGATATCGTCGGAATAAGCCGTCCTATCACCAAACATAACTTTTTGGTAAAATCGGTGGATGAGCTTCCAAAGGTATTAAAGCAGGCATTTCATATCGCGAATACCGGCAGACCGGGTCCTGTACTGGTTGATATACCGCTGGATGTTTCCCGCGGGGTGATGGAAAACTACAGCTACCCTGAAGAAGTATCGCTGCGCTCATACAAGCCAAACCTTAACGGGCACGCAAAACAGATAGAGAAAGCAGCTGAGATGATCTCCCAGTCCAAAAAGCCGGTGATCTTTGCCGGGGGCGGAATAATTCACTCAGGTGCCGATAAAGAGCTTAAGGAGCTTGCGGAGAAGACCAATATTCCGGTTACCACCACATTTATGGGGCTGGGCGGGTTTCCCGGTGATCATCCGCTCTTTATCGGGATGCCGGGGATGCATGGAGCTAAGTGTGCCAATTTCACGCTTCAGGAGTGTGACCTTATTATAAGTGTTGGTGCCCGCTTTGATGACCGTGTGACCGGGTATGTGCAAAGTTTCGCTCCCAATGCTTCTATTATACATATGGATATAGACCCCGCGGCCATATCAAAGATCATTAAGGTCGATGTTCCGGTGGTGGGTGACGCGAAGAATATCCTTACCGCGCTCAATAAGATCATTAAGAAGCGTAAGGCTGATTCCTGGAACGATCAGGTCAATGAGTGGAAGGGTGAGAAGCTTTTTAGCTACACAGATTCCGACTCGGAGATTAAGCCTCAGGCGGTTATCGAGAAGCTTTATGATATCACCAAAGGAGAGGCACTGGTTGCCACCGAAGTGGGGCAGCATCAGATGTGGGCGGCTCAGTACTTCAGGTACTTAAAGCCCAGAACGCTTATCTCTTCGGGCGGACTTGGAACGATGGGATTTGGAATGCCGGCCGCGATGGGTGCCGCGTTCGGGAACCGTTCGCTTCCGGTTGTGGATATAGCCGGTGATGGATCTATACAGATGAATATCCAGGAACTTGCAACACTTGCCATAAACAATATACCGGTGAAGGTTATAATACTTAATAATTCATATCTGGGTATGGTTCGTCAGTGGCAGCAGCTCTTTTTTAACAGACGTTACAGCTCGACCTGTTTACGGGGCGGATCATTGTGTCCTGTATGTAATGGGCCGGAGAATTGTACAAAAAAATATATACCCGATTTTGTGAAGCTTGCGGAGAGCTATAATGTCGCGGCGTTTCGCTGTGATGAACCGGCTGAGGTGGAAAATGTACTGCGCAAGGGCCTTGAGGTTGATGGTCCTGCGGTGATGGAGTTTATTGTTAGCCAGGAGGAGAATGTGTACCCCATGGTTCCTGCCGGCAAACCACTTGATGATATACTGGAGGGATAATGAGCACGCATACCATATCTATTTTAACAGAAAACCATAGTGGTTCACTTTCCCGGATTGCGGGGCTCTTCTCAAGCAGAGGGTATAATATCTCCACTCTTACCGTGGCAGAGACCGACGATCCAACCATGTCGAGAATGACCATTGTAGTTAGTGGTGATGAAGAGATACTGGAGCAGATTGTAAAACAGCTCAATAAGCTTATAGACGTAGTGAAAGTTATCGATTTTAACGATATGCCTAAAATCGAACGGGAACTTCTTTTGGTGACCGTTGATCTTAACCGCGCGTCACGTCATGAAGTGGTTGAGACCGCCAATCTGTTTAACGCTACGGTAGCCGGAGTGACACCTTCATCGGTGACCTTTGAGTTCTCGGGTGAAAGAGAGCGTGTCGATGACTTTATGACCATGTTAAAACCCTACGGAATTCGCGATGTCGTGCGTTCCGGTGCTGTTGCCATATAGGGTTTGGGAATAAGAGGGTGCGGGAAACAGTGAAACATTCTCCTGCCACTCTGCTCTGAAACCCGGATTGGGCAATGGTGTAACGGGGAGAGAATTTAACAATAGTGTTATTGTAAGTTTGGTGATATATTTAGACAAAGTAAGGAAATAGTTTTGTAACAGAGTGCGGCAGTATTTTCGGCAGGATTTCGATCGGGTGTATAACCCCAAAGCTTCTTTTAATCTTCCGATGATCTGCGACCATAGATGATAATAAAACAATCTACATTTTTCATTTTTTCACATTTCAGAAGGAGCCCTTTTTATGGCAGTGATCGATTTTGGCGGTGTAAAAGAAGAGGTAATCACCCGCAAAGAGTATACCCTGGCCAAAGCACGTAAAACTCTAAAAAAAGAGACTATAGCGGTAATTGGATATGGGGTACAGGGGCCTGCCCAGGCGCTCAATTTAAAGGATAACGGTTTTAACGTTATCATTGGTCAGTCAAAGAAGTTTAAGGCCGACTGGGAGAGAGCCAAAAAGGATGGTTGGGTTCCTGGCGAAACACTCTTTGAAGTTGAAGAGGCGGCAGAGAGAGGTACAATCATAAAGATGCTTGTTTCTGATGCCGCTCAGATGTCAGTATGGAAGAGCATAAAGAAGTATCTCAATGAGGGTGACGCGCTTTATTTCTCTCATGGATTCTCTATTGTGTACAAAGATCAGACAAAAGTTGTTCCACCGGAAGATGTTGATGTGATTTTGGTTGCTCCAAAGGGAAGTGGTACATCGGTACGACGTAATTTCCTTTCGGGTGCTGGTATCAACTCAAGTTACGCGGTGTATCAGGATTACACAGGCAAAGCAGAAGAGCGTTGTATCGCTCTTGGTATTGGAATTGGCTCAGGGTACCTTTTCCCAACTACTTTCGAAAAAGAGGTTCACAGTGACCTTACCGGTGAGCGTGGTGTGCTTATGGGTGCATTGGCCGGTCTTATGGAAGCGCAGTACCAGGTTCTTCGCAGAAACGGTCACAGCCCAAGTGAAGCTTTTAACGAAACCGTTGAGGAACTTACACAGAGTCTTATCCGTTTGGTTGACGAAAACGGTATGGACTGGATGTACTCAAACTGTTCTGCTACCGCGCAGCGTGGTGCTCTGGACTGGAAGCCTAAGTTTAAGAAAGCTACACAGCCAATCTTTACCGAACTTTACAAGGCTGTAGCAAGTGGTAAGGAAACCAGACGTGTGCTTAATGTTTGCGGAAGAGCAAACTACAAAGACAAACTGGAAAGAGAGCTCGCGGCCATAAGAGAAAGCGAAATGTGGAAGGCTGGTAAAGCGGTACGTGACCTCAGACCTAAAACAAAAGCCCGTGATATCGATAAATCCACAAAGGGTATATCAGGAAGAGGCGAAAACTAATTAGCCTTATCGATCGGTTCAGATAGTTTGCGCTGGTTGATACTGCTCAGTAATTACTCTGGCCCGGAAACTGTTCCGGGCCGGATGTATTATGCGGCAAAGAGGAATTATAAATTTATATGAATGAAAACAAGATCATAATATTTGACACCACGCTTCGCGATGGGGAGCAGGCGCTTGCTTCAAGCCTCTCTATGGAGCAGAAGTTAAGGATCGCCAAACAACTGGCCCGTCTTAATGTGGATGTCATAGAGGCTGGTTTTCCTGTCTCTTCACCCGGGGATTTTGAATCGGTTTCCACTATCTCTAAAGAGGTGCGGGGGCCTGCGGTGTGCGGGTTGGCACGCGCGGTGGAAAAAGATATTACGGCATGCGGCGAAGCCCTGAAGGGTGCTAAGAGACCACGGATCCATACCTTTATCGGAACATCACAAATTCACACCGAGAAGAAGCTGAGAAAATCCGAAGACGATATTTTACAGCTGGTAAAAAAGAGTGTGGAATTTGCCAGAAACTATACCGATGATGTGGAGTTTTCCGCTGAAGACGCCGGAAGAACCGGTAAAGATTTTTTATGCAGGGTTGTGGAAACTGCCATTAAAGCAGGGGCAGGCACCATTAACATTCCTGACACTGTGGGATACACCGTTCCGGAACACTTCGCGTCTATAATGGATCTGATTTTTGAGCGTGTTCCCAATGTGGGTGACGCGGTGATATCGGTTCACTGTCACGATGATTTGGGTATGTCTACCGCTAATTCCCTTACTGCCATCGCGCACGGAGCACGGCAGGTCGAGTGTACGATAAACGGAATAGGGGAGAGAGCCGGTAATGCCGCACTGGAAGAGATCGTGATGGCTTTAAAGGTACGAAAAGATCTTTTCAATGTTTATACCGACATCGAAACTTCGGAGCTGATGCGCACAAGTAAGCTTATCCGTGATATCTGTAACATGCCGGTACAGCCAAATAAGGCTATTGTGGGGAGTAATGCCTTTGCTCATTCATCGGGGATTCATCAGGATGGGGTACTAAAGGCAAAAACCACCTATGAGATTATGACACCTCAGTCGGTCGGCCTTAAGGATAACAAAATGAACCTTACCAGCCGTTCGGGTAGTCATATGGTTAAATCCAGGCTTGCGAGTCTGGGCTATGAGGAAGCTGATTACACGCTCAGTGATTTTTATACAAAGTTTAAAAACCTTGCCGACAAAAAAGGCACGGTTTACGATGATGATCTTATTACGCTGATGGAGTCAAAGAGCAGCGAGGATCTGGAAGACAGGTATGTGCTTGACTATTTAAATGTTTCCAGTGGTAAAAAGACCGTTCCTACTGCAACGGCCAGAATCGTTATTGATGGAGAGGTTAAGCAGGAAGCAGCTTGTGGCGATGGCGCGGTTGATGCTGCCACCAAGGCGATCGACAGAATCGTTGGGTTTGATATAGAGATTGAAGGGTATCATCTGGATTCTGTAACGCAGGGCAGAGAGGCTCTGGGAAGGGTTGCTATCACTGCAAGTGCACCTGAAGGGCACTTTGTGGGAAATGGAACCAGCACCGATATTGTTGAAGCATCAGCGTTTGCTTATATGGATATTATCAACAAAATCGCGCGGATGAAAATGTTTAATAAAAAGATTCCGCCCAAAATTGATATCAGCCTGTAGTACAACAGCGTACTCGGAAATCTGCACCGGAGCAGTAAAAAGAACAAGGGGAAAAGCGGATACAGTTTGCATTGTTACAACTGTGTTTATAAGTGAATAAATAAATAACTGTATCCTGAAATTTCAGACTGCATAAACTTATACTGTTTTACTAACCTTATACAAAAGGATACAGAGGATGAAATCGTACAATATCGCTTTAATGCCGGGAGATGGAACCGGGCCGGAAGTTCTTAAAGAAGGTGTAAAGGTAATTGATGCAGCAGCAGCGAAGTTCGGTATTTCCTTTGACTATCAGGAGTACGATTTCGGTGGTGAAAGGTACAAAAAGACCGGTGAAACACTGCCCGACTCAGGTGTTGAGGACCTTAAGAAACACGACGCTATCTTTCTTGGGGCTATAGGTCATCCCGATGTAAAACCCGGGATTCTTGAGCTTGGAATCCTTCTGAAACTGCGTTTTGCCCTCGATCAGTACATAAACCTGCGCCCTGTAAAACTCTATCCCAATGTAGAGACACCGCTGAAGGATAAAGGGCCTGAACACATAGATTTTGTCGTTGTACGTGAAAACAGTGGTGGTATCTATACCGGTATGGGTGGCGCCACGATGGTTGGCACTCAAAACGAGATCGCCACACAGGTAATGTGTTACTCAAGACCGGTGGTTGAGCGTTGTATCCGTTACGCATACGATCTTACACGCAAACGTAACAAGAAAAAACTTCTCACACTTGTACATAAGTGCAATGTTCTTACCGATGTTGGTGACCTGTGGGTAAGAACTCATGAGGAAGTGGGTAACAGCGATTATACCGATATCAAACAGGACTATAACCATGTAGACGCATGCACAATGTGGATGGTAAAGAGTCCTGAGTACTACGATGTGATTGTCACATCTAACCTTTTTGGTGATATCATTACAGACCTTGGCGCCATGATTCAGGGTGGGATGGGAATAGCTGCTGGCGGAAATATCAATCCTGAAGGTGTATCGATGTTTGAACCTATTGGCGGCAGTGCTCCAAAATACACCGGACAGAATATCATTAACCCACTGGCTGCTATTTCTTCGGGCGCTATGATGCTTGATACATTAGGGGAAACAGAAGCAGCCGCGGCAATCGATAAGGCTGTTAACGACGCGCTGGCATCGGGGAAAATTAAAAGCCTTTCTGCTGGTAGAATGGGTATGTCAACAACGGAAGTAGGCGATTTTGTCGCTTCACTTCTCTAAAAAGAGAATTCGTTAAACTCGCGGTACCTCATGTTTCATTGAGGTACTGCACAAAATACAGGAAAATCGGTACAGTATGACTAAAGAGATGCACAACGTGGAAGTATACGACACGACTCTTCGTGACGGAAATCAGGCGCTTGGTATAAGTCTTTCACTCAATGATAAACTCGATATCGCGGAGAAACTCAACGAGATGGGGGTCCACTATATCGAGGGTGGATGGCCAAATCCCACAAACACAGTAGATACGCAGTTCTATGCACGTGCGGCGAAAATGAATCTTAAGGCTAAGATCGCCGCGTTTGGGAGTACACGCAGACCTAAAAACGATGTTGAAAACGACCCATTTATGAAGATGCTTATCTCAACCGGTGCTCCTGTTGCTACTATTTTTGGTAAAACCTGGGATTTGCATGTAGAGAAGGTTATCAATACCACTCTGGAAGAAAACCTCGCAATGGTCTTTGACTCGGTAAAATTTCTTAAATCCCACATGGATGAAGTAATCTATGATGCCGAACACTTTTTTGATGGGTACAAGAATAATCCTGAATATTCTATGAAAACCCTCATAGCGGCCCAGGACGCGGGTGCCGATTGTATCGTATTGTGTGATACCAACGGGGGACTGCTCCCCGATGAGTTTGTTAAGATTTTCAGAGAAGTTAAATCAAAACTCAATGTAAAGCTGGGTATACATATGCACAATGATTCCGGATGTGGCGATGCTATGTCGTGTCTTGGTGTTATAGAAGGTGCACAACACGTCCAGGGTACGATTAACGGATTGGGTGAGCGGTGCGGTAACGCAAACTTATGCACGATTATTCCCAACCTTCAGCTAAAGAGGGGCTTTGAACTCGTTACTGCCCAGCAGTTGAAAAACCTGACTTCAGCTTCGGTATATATAGCGGAAACGGCAAACGTGACCCCCAATATTCGCCATCCCTATGTTGGTGAAGCGGCATTCTCTCATAAAGCAGGCGCTCATGCTGATGGGGTCAGAAAGGTCAGTCAGTCTTTTGAGCATATATCACCGGAGTTGGTTGGTAACAGCCGTCAGTTTGTGGTTAGTGATCAGGCCGGATCAAGTACTATTCTTGAAAAGCTTGATAAGATACAGCCGGGGATGGACAAGAAAGATCCATCGGTGAAAAAGCTTCTCTCTGTGACAAAGGAGCTTGAAAGTAAAGGATATCAGTTTGAGGCTGCAGAAGGCTCCTTTGAGCTTCTTGCCCGCGAAGTACTTGGGCAGTTTGAAGAACCGTTTGAGGTGATAGGGTTTAGAGTAATAGAAGAGAAACGAACTGATGGTCAGGTGTACTCTGAAGCAACCATAAAGGTGCATGAAGATGGCATCTTCGAGCATACTGCCGCTGAAGGTGACGGGCCGGTGAATGCGCTCGATAACGCTCTTAGAAAATCGTTGATGAAGTTTTTCCCTTCACTTGAAGATGTGAAGCTTGAGGATTTCAAGGTTAGAGTGCTTGATGAGAGAAGTGGTACGGGTGCTAAGGTCAGAGTGTTGATCGAATCGACCGATAAAGTTGATCGGTGGGGGACTGTGGGTGTATCAACCAACATAATTGAAGCATCATGGCTGGCCCTTCTTGACAGTATCAAATACAAGCTTATGAAAGACGCTCTGTCCAAAAAGGAAAAGAAAAGCGTGTAATTAAGCGTAAAAAAACGTTTGTATGAACAAAAATTTTAAAAGTATCAATTAGGAACGCACTATGGCAGCACCATCTATTGATTGGAAAAACATCGGTTTTCAGTACGTAAAGACAAACGGCCTGGTAAAAACCCGCTACGCGGATGGTAAGTGGAGTGGCGTTGAGGTATGTGAAGAGCCGATGTTGAATATTCATGCTGCAGCTACCTGCCTTCATTACGGACAGGCGTGCTTTGAGGGACTTAAGGCCTTCAGGCGCAAAGATGGTTCAATCGCAATTTTCAGGCCCGAGAAAAACGCCCGGCGGCTTATCGATACAGCAAAAAGAGTGGCTATGGAATCCCCGCCAGAGGAACTTTTTATCGAAGCGGTCAAAAAAGTGGTTGAAATCAATCGTGACTGGGTGCCGCCCTACGGTACCGGGGCAACATTCTATATCAGGCCTCTTTTGATTGGAACCAGCGCCCGGGTGGGAATCAGTCCTTCAGAGGAATACGAGCTTCTGGTTTTGGGAATGCCGGTAGGTCCATACTATAAAGACGGTTTTTATCCGGTAAAAGCCTATGTTCAGGACCAGTTTGACCGCGCCGCTCCAAGAGGGGTTGGTAATGTAAAGGTTGCGGGAAACTATGCTGCCGGTATGTTAAGTGATCTTAAAAGCAGGGAAAAGGGTTACTCTATTACTCTTTATCTGGACGCTGCCCAACATCAGTTTATAGATGAATTTGGCACTTCCAACTTCATCGCCATAACCGGTGGTGGAAAGTATGTTACTCCCAATTCAGAATCTATTTTACCTTCCATAACTAATATCAGCCTTCAGGAGATCGCCAGGGATTTCGGGTTACGTGTTGAGTGCCGACCTGTAAAATTCAGCGAACTGGCCTCCTTTAGTGAAGTTGGGGCATGTGGTACTGCCGCGGTTATAACCCCCATTTACTCGGTAACCAGAGGCGAGCAGGTGTTTACCTTTGGTGATGAATGCAAAGCCGGTGAAACGCTTGAAAAGCTGTTCAGGGAAATTCAGGGAATACAGTTTGGTGAGGTGGAAGACAGGCACGGTTGGATGCTTGAGGTTTAATTTGCTTTCCGGGGGAGTATCCCCCGGAATATTGTATGTCTACTCTTTTAAATATGTCCCTTCTTCTCATATTCTTCATAGCCATGAAGGTACCTTAAATAGGTAACCCACTTCATGGGGCTTTTATTGCTGAATGCAAAACGAATCACCTCGTTTTTGTGACAAAATTCAAATATGTTCTTTCTTTGGATCACAAAGTCACTAATAGCATTAACCGGCCAGCTGTACTCTTTATCCCCATCAGTAATACTTAAGGTTTTCGGGGTAAGTTTAGCGTTACCACTTTTCAGTACAATTTCAAAATCGTCGTTTTCAGAATTGAAGGTTTGCATCTCTATTGCACTGCTTTGAGTAAGGAGTTCATTGTCTGTGGCCGCGGCGATCTTTCCTTTAACCATCTCCTTGTGTTTTAGCGACCAGTCATAGAGATCGAAAGCGGGGGTACTCTTACCCTGTTCAGTAAATCCGCAATGTGCGTCCATGAGCCATGATTTGTTACAGTGTGAGCAGGTGACAGTACTGCCCGAAACTTCCAACATGTCTTCACTGTTACAATGAACACAGTTCCACACGAAGTTCTGAAGACCCAGGGCTAAATTATTACCTGAGAAAGGTGCCTTTTGGTTATCGGGGTCTTTCACATCATTTTGATAGATAGACTTTTGTATAATTGAGAGAAGTCGCTCTTCGCTCATCGATTCAATTTCCTGAGCGCTGAGAGTTTTAAAGTCAATGTGAACGCGTCCTTTGCGAAGACTTTCAGCCCACCAGGGTTTCATAAGAAAATTACCCTTCAACCGCACCAGTACAACAGGGCATCGTGCGCGCTTTGCGATTTTTTCTATCCCCTTGTAGATCGGTTGTGTTTCACCGTCCCAGGTCGTCTGGCCTTCAGGAAAAATGCACACCGCGTCCCTCTCTTTAAGTCTCTTGAGGGTTAGTTTCATTGCTTTAAAGTCTGAAGACCCTTTTTTCTTGGGAATGGTACCGACATTTCTAAGATACCAGCTGGTTATTTTGCCGACCCTGAACGCATCATCATTAATCATCAGATAAAATGGTTTAATGCTGTAGAACCCAATAAACCAGGGATCAAAAAAAGTTCCGTGATTTGAGACTACAAGAAAGGGTGGTTTAGGAAAACGAAATGAGGAGGGGTGTTTGTTAAACCGGTACCTCTTTTTTAGTGAAAACAATATGAATGTTTTTGAAATCACATTCCACATTGTCCAATGTCGTAGTTTTTCTTTCAGTTTCATGGGTGCACCTGTGATTGAGTCTTTATGAACGGTTCTTTTTACACATTAAACTTGAAAAATACAATATCCCCATCTTTTACCACATATTCTTTTCCCTCTGAGCGTACCTTCCCCGCGGCTTTGATGTTTGCTTCTGTTTTATAGTTTTGCAGGTCTTCGAGAGTGTAGACATCGGCGCGTATAAAGCCTTTTTCAAAGTCACTGTGAATAACGCCAGCGGCCTGAGGGGCAGTTGATCCTGCGAGCATGGTCCATGCTCTGTTTTCTTTTTCGCCGGCAGTGAAAAATGTTCTGAGTCCCAAAAGCTTGTAAATAGATTTTGCCAGGGTGTTAAGGCCCGGTTCTTCGAGTCCAAGGCTTTCAAGGAACTCTTTTCTATCATCTTCATTGAGCTCAGCGATCTCTGATTCTACTTTTCCGCTAATTTTTATGCATTCTGCTCCCACACTCCGCGCGTGTGCTTTTAACTTTTTAACACTTTCATTGTCTTCATGAAGTTCCTGTTCGTCTACATTGGCAACATAAAGCACGGGCTTTGCGGATAACAGGTGTAACTCAGCGATCGCTTCCATCTCCTCAGCGCTTTGCAGTGCTTCTCTGACCGCCACCCCTTCAGAGAGCTTACTTTCAACTTTTTTGAAGATCTCAAGTTTCCTTTTCATCTCTTTATCACCCGATTTCGCGGCTCTTTCGACTCTGGTTACTCCCCGTTCAACCGTATCAAGATCCTTGATCATAAGCTCCGTTTCGATGGTGTTGATATCGCGCAGTGGGTCTACCGAGCCATCCACATGCACCACATCACCAGTTTCAAAACAACGCACCACATGTGCGACAGCATCAACATCCTTAATATGACCCAAAAACTGATTACCAAGCCCTTCACCTTTACTGGCCCCCCGAACCAGACCGGCAATATCGATAAGCTCCAAAAACGCGGGGATTACTTTCTGGGTGGGGATAAATTCTGTTATGCTCTTAAGTCGCTCATCGGGTACAGCAATGATGCCATGGTTTGGATCGATGGTACAGAATGGATAATTCTCAGCCTGAGCTTTACCTGAGCCTGAGCACAAAGCGTTAAAGATCGTTGATTTTCCTACATTTGGTAAACCGATAATTCCTGCAGCGAGTCCCATAATGTCCTTTTATTTGGTTTAAGTTGAAGTGTTTCCGAAGTATTGAAAAATAGTTATTGCCAGCAAAAATACTATACAGTACGACTTACTGGGGATGATGTTGAAGAGGTTGGGATTAAAGTGGCTACAAACGGGGGGAAATAGATCCCTTTTTTAGGCTACGGCAAAGTTTTTGCACTATTTATACTCCGGCATAAATAGGTTTGAGGGTAATAATGCTCTGGACTTATAGTGCAAAACAGGTTAGAATCATTACTACAATATTCAGGAGTTATATAAATGTACTCTGAAAAGAAAACAGCTGCTGATACCATCCTGCCGGTTCTTAAAGATGTCACCATCTTCGCCGGTCTCTCAAAAGAGGCTATATGCTCTATCTACGACAGCTGTGATATTGTGGAAGCATGTATCGGAGAAGTGCTTCTTAAGGAGGGGGCACCAGCCACCGATATCTTTATCCTTCTGAGGGGAAGGGTTTCTATGGTGCTTAATACCGCAGGCCAAAGCCTTGAGATTGGAGATTTCGGCCCGGGAAATTGTATCGGGGAAGCCTCTGTTATCGGGATTCAAAATCACAGCGCCTCTGCAGTGGTGATGGAAGATGCTACTCTACTTGTGCTGAGCCGAAAACTTCTCATGGATCTGTTTCAATCCGATCTCAACCTCTTTTCTCTTCTTATTTTAAATATCGCACGGGAAATCGCCCGAAGACTTCACCACTCAGATGAGATTCTGTTGCATTACGGCCAGAGAATGAGGCAGGAGTAGGAAAGGCTCTTTCACCTGATTTCTATGTCGTTGTTACTTTCTCTTTATCTTTGTCCGAAATGAATTTGTTTAAATCGTTAAGTGCCTCTTCCATGGTCTGGTATCTGGACCAGCGGTCATTCATACATTTTAAAATGATTTGGTGAAGCTGCTCAAAGCCAGTTGGAGGAGTTCGCGGGGTAATCTCCTGACAAGCAAGCTTCTCTAAGAGATTTGAAGTAGTATCGCTTATATCTTTGGGGTGTGAACCATAGAGCAGCTCATAACAGATTACTCCAAAAGAGTAGATGTCGGTACGTTTGTCTATGGTTTTAGGGTTAAAAAACTGCTCTGGTGATAAGTAAAATTGTGACCCGATAATAACAGCATCGTATTTATCGGTGTAGGATTTTATCCATCTTACTGTGCCAAAATCCCCGATCCGTACATCAATATCACACTGGTTCTCTCCACTGCAGTGGTTGCAGAGCTCTTTTGGGGATTTGGTTCTTGGAAAGAGAATGTTTTCCGGTTTGATGTCACGGTGAAAAATGCCTTCGGTGTGCACATTGCTGATTTTTTCTGCTATTTTGCTCATTATACGACAGCGACACAGGGGGGATTTGCCGTAGTGCTGTTCTTTACTCTCATTTATGTAGTCTCTTAAAGTCATCCCCATTCTTTCCATAAGGATGAAACGAAACTGATTGTTACTGTCAAATTCCCCATGATCATAAACCGGCACCACACTGTTTGCCACATTTTCCGAAACACTTTTGGAAAGATCCCACTGAACATAGGATTCGTTTTTAAAGCGTTGTTTTACCTCTTTTACCCGCATCTGCTCCTGATCGTACTTGAACTGTTTGCCTTTGCGGATTCTAAGCAGATCTTCCCGTAAAATCTTTATGGCAAAATCCTTTACTCCGTTATACTCTGAAGTGGCACTATACACATCAGCAAATCCTCCCGTTCCGATATGCTCTTCGATAACTATTGGGGGTTTGTGATGTTTAAAAACTTTTCTGAGTATCTTTTGCTGTTTCTTTAGCGGGCGGCGATCGGAGGGTAAAATTTCAAACTCCATTCTAAACTTGAATGGTATCGCATCACCTATTTTTGAAACCAGATAGTCTATTGGTTGATAGCTCTCTTTTATACTCTTTAAAAACATGTAGCAGTATCTTTTTGGCTGAAAGTCATTAATTTGCAGAGATCAGAAAAATAGTCATATTAGCGCGATAGTCCAAGCAGAAAAGATGCGTTTTTTTCAAAAATCAGCTCCTTATCTTTACTGCTCAATGTGCTCTTATCAACCCACTGTATACATTCACCCACATCGTACCAGGGAGAGTCGCTACCAAACAAGATGTTTTCGGTGCCATGTTTTCTGCACAGTCTGACAAACTCCTTTTGAGGCATAAACTTATTCACCGCAGAGGTATCAAACCAGATATTTTCACCACAAAGCACCTCTTCTACCCGCTCCCACACTTTCCAGCCACCCATATGCGCCGCCACCATCTTAAGCTTAGGAAACAGATGACGTACCCGTTTTACTGCTTCGGGAAGTGCATGGTCACAGGTGAATGGGCCCGGATCTTTGCCGGTATGAAAAACCACAATGATTCCTGCTTCACTGAGCCTGTCATATATAGGATACAGGGTTTTGTCGTCAATATAGAAATACTGATACTCCGGGTGAAGTTTGATCCCCTTTACTTGAGAAGTGACCAAAAAATCGATCTCCTGCTCCCAGTTATCCATCTCAGGATGAAGCGTTCCGAAGGGAATGATATCGCTGTGTTCTTTTAATTGTGCACTTGAGCGATTGATGCCCTGTACCTGAGGTGGCTTGGTGGAGACGGGAAGGGTAACCGAATGGGTTACACCATTTTGTTTCATAGAGCTTATAAGTCCGCTCAGGGTTCCATCGGTATAGTTTTTCATACCTTCTGAAGTCTCAATCAGTTTATCTATTGCCCTAGGGGCTATCTCTTCGGGGAAAAAATGGGTATGAAAGTCGATAATAGTCATCTTTAATGGTGCTCCTGATGCTCTGTTTAGGTGCATAGGAAAAATAAATAATGTTTGGTGCTTTTACAGAATTTTTATTTGGTGGGTTATTGTGATCAAAGAAGTTGTTGGACCATTTTTTTTGCAGAATCGGCTTATAGTAATTTTGCAGCCAATTTAACACGAAACAGTTTATCGGCTCCTTATCATGCCAGGTGCGGGATTTCATTACCCGGACAATACTAGAATGCAAATAGTGTAATTTTCTGCTGGGATTGTACCTGTTTTTCCAAACCTCTATTTCATAGCGATATCGATATACACCGCTGATTTTTCCAGTTCACCGGGCAAACGGCCCTTTATATCTTCAATATCCTCTATAGAAAGCTTTAGCATCGCAAGACACTCTTTATTAAGAGGAGGAGAAATTAATTCAGGGTTAATTTTATTTCCGGTTTCATAGCATAACCAGTCGGCCAGATTACAAAGTGCAGTGATATCTTTTACCTCTTCATCCTCAGACAGTGCATGGTGTTTAATTATGGGGGTAAAAATCTCCTGAGGAAGGCCCCATCCGGAGATTAAGTGCCGGGCAACATCACTGTGGGTATAGCCAAGCTCCATCTCTTCAGCGTCAAACAGAGGTATCTCTTTTTTGTGTGCTGTTTCAAGTGCATGGTGAAAATCCTCATGCATATACTGCTCCATTACAACTTTGCCAATATCGTGCAACAGACCTGCACAGAACGCTTCATCAGGGTCAAAAAGGGTGAATTTCTTAACCCGAAAAGCAAGCATTTTAGCTGCCAGTCCACAACAAAGAGAATGAATCCAGAAAGCTCTTCTGTCAAATAAAGCCGTTTTTCGCCTGTCGTCCGGGAACATATCAAAAACGGTAAGGCTTAGTACCATAGTATGAATGACCTTGAATCCAAGTATCACCACAGCATTGTTGATATTGGTAATAGAGTGTGGTATACCATAAAAAGCACTGTTTGCCAGTCGTAGGATTTTAGCGCTCAAAGAAAGATCCTGACTAACAAGAGCAGAGATGTCGGTAGAGGATGTCAGAGGATCATTTATCATCCTCATAAGATGTGATGCCACCTGAGGCAGGGTGGGTAGATTTGAAATGTTACGAATCTTGTCGAACAACTCATGGTTAACACTCATGATTTATCCTTCCAAACAGAATATTGCCACTTCAGATAACTATATTATAAGAATAAAGCAGAGGTATTTAAAGATAATTCAGCTCTGTTTTTTTTACTACAAAGCTGTATTGTTACATTTTCCGGCAAACTAAAGAGTTATAAAAACAGCGTTAAGGTATATTGTATGAACCACATAACTACTTCAGTTGTAGTGTTACTTCTTTTTTCTGGTATAAATGCTTCAAAGCTGCACGAAAGTCTTCACCGGCTTGGGCCCGAAGACACGGTGAATGTTTGGGTTTTTTTCACCGATAAACCAGCCACTTTAAATCGGCCAACCGGATCACCCAGGGCACTAAAGAGGCGTGAGCACTACAATTTCAAAGAGGATTTTAGCAGCGTGTCTGTTTGCTCAATCTATATCCAAAGAGTAGAGAGGCTGGGTGCGACTTTGCGTCATCGCTTTGACTGGGAAAACGCAGCCAGTTTCTCTGTGAGTGCCGATAAACTAAATGCAATCGCTTCCTTATCTGTAGTTCGGGAAGTGCGGCCTGTTCTAAGTTTCACCAAACCTGTGGAATCGAAGCGTTTAAAGCAAAAAAGTTTGGGGTATACCGGTCAGTATCATAGTGAGATGGTCGCTGTGGACAGAGCGCATCAATACATCAAAAAGAAAAGAGGGGAGAAACCGGGTGAAGGGGTATTGGTGGCTTTCTTTGATTCCGGGTTCAGACTTGATCACAATTGTTTTAAAGCATTGGTTGAGGATAACAGAGTCATCGCTACCCGAGATTTTGTGGATGGTGGGGTGGATGTGCATGATCCAGATTCTGTGGTCAACAACAATGAGCATCCCTATTTTGGCAGTGATCATCACGGCACCCAGACTCTCTCTGTGGTAGCGGGTTATGAGCAGGGGCAGTTTACCGGTGTTGCTTATGGAGCAGAGTTTGCCCTTGCCCGTACCGAGGATATCGCTGTTGAGGTTAGAACTGAAGAGGACAACTGGGCTGCAGCTGTTGTGTGGGCAGAGAGTTTGGGAGTCGATATAATTTCAAGTTCTCTGGGTTACCGGGACTATTTTTGTGACCCTGATGAGGATTACTTCTTTGAAGATATGGATGGCTATACGACAATTGTGTCAAAAGCTGCACATCATGCAGTTAGACGTGGAGTTATTGTTGTTAACTCGATGGGTAACAGCGGACACTCTCAGAGTGGAACAGTGATAGCCCCGGCTGATGCTCAAGGGGTGATTGCCGTAGGTGCTCTTTCTCAATCAGGTCGCATCGCTCACTTTAGCAGTTCGGGCCCTACCTATGATGGTAGGACTAAACCAGATCTGGTCGCACCGGGTGTGGGAATTCTTGTCCCGGTTGGATATTCAGATAATCTTTACTCTAACACAGGAACAGGCACCTCATTTTCTGCCCCTATTGTAAGTGGGATATGTGCTTTAATTATTCAAAATTCGACAAACAGGGATGTCGGTTACATACACCAGCGACTCTTTTCTTCCGCTTCATTTGTAAGTGGGCAGGATTCAATTGATAATGTACATGGATGGGGAATGCCTGATGCGCTTTTGGCGACTATGCAAGCAGATGAAGTCTTTCTTGCGGTTTTTGACAGCGCAGACAATCCGGTTTCCAGTGCTCTGATAAATGTGCATGGCACTGTGCATAGAACCGATCCTTCTGGTGTGGTCTCTTTTTCGGTTAACGAATCGATACTTCCCGTTACAGTTGATATCTCTGTTTATGACAAAAAACACAAGGAGATTGTGATTGAGTCGCTTCCACATAGTTCTACTCTGGAATTAGATATCCCACCACCTCCAAAACCATATCTCAGAACCTATCCAACGGTGGTAAAAAGAGGGCAGGAGCTAACCATCGATTTTTATGGTGGGCAAAGAAAATTTGGAGCTTCACATGCAGAAATAGTGGTGCGGTCTGTTGATGGAAGATTTGTGTTTGGGGACAGAATCTTTTATCACGGTGGAGGCTCTGTGGGCTACACCTATGATGGTCGGGTTAACGGTCGTAGAGTCGCGCCAGGGCTTTATTATGTCTCAGTATCTTACGGCGGCGTGCGATTTGTAGATCGGTTTCTTATTTCAAAATAGGGTTAGAGTAAAACGATGTGAATTATCGTTGTATGTACCAGTTTACGCCCCAGCGGAATGTGACACCAGGAGAAAAATAGCCGGGTACCCAGGCATGTCTTCTGTTTAAAAGATTATTAACCTTGTAGAAAAGTCTAAAGGAACTTATATGAGCTGAAAGCGTTAAGTTGAGGTCGTAAATAGGGTTGTTCCAGCTGGTGTGTCCTGCAAATAGAACAGGATCACGTTCACTCCAGTAGTCAAAAGCAATTTTACCTTCATAAACAGCGCTTGTACCCGAAGGATCCAAAGTAAGAGAGGCGATACCTGATGCTTTCAGGTGAGGCTTTGTATCGCTTATAAGTGCTCTTGTAGTAAGTGTGAGGCCATTATTAAACCTAATCCCCGGGGCGATTAAGAAAACGTGAGCTGGCTGAGCGTAGGGTGGGGTGTTTTGCGGCCAAACACTTCTTGAAGCCAGGTCCGATAGTCCGTAAATATTTTGATAGCCAAGTAGTAACCCTGCATCCCCATGGCGCAATAACAGTTCTGCTCCAAAGTGGTAGTAAGGATCTGCATCGGGAACAAAAGAAAGTGTATCAAAGCCAGGATAAATAGTATGCGCATCCCTGCGGGCGAACAGGTTAAGGTGGTTATCACCAAAAGTTAAATCCAGTGAAGTGGAAAATAGCGGAGAAAATTGGGTATTAAGTTCTCTGTTAAGAATTGAGTATCCTGCAGAAACTTTAAAAAAGCCACTACCTGTGCTGTTTTCATACAGTGACCGTCGGTAGAAAACCCGGGGTATATTTTCAAAGGTTTTTTGTTCTTCATCATTAAATAGTTCAAGTTTCCGTCTTTTCCCCTGATAATGAAGCCCTGCTGTGTCATTTGGGGTTAAAGCGTAACCAAGGTTTAAAGAATACTCTATTTCGTCTATATCAGCACGTTTTTTTCCTGTGCTCTGGGAATCGGCCGGGAAGACAAAACGGTACCGTTCATCGATAAGCTTAGCAGAAAAATCATAGAAAAGAGGTTCGGAGATGTTCTGTTTTGCCCCAATTTCAAACCGGTAGATATACCTGTCAAGATCTGCCCACTTTAGTGCTGTTGGGGATTGGGTCGGTACATCAAGCGCAAAATCATTGCTGAGGTCACCATAAGATAGTGAACCGTAAAAGTATTGATCTGCAGAATCGATATATTTGATTTGTGCACCGGTAATGTGTTCGTTTGTAAGAGGGTTATAACCTCTGTTCATAAGCAGAGATGAATCTGTAAAGTTTTCATAAAAATCAATTACGTTATTTCTTTCGTGGCTAAACCTTTTGCCTTCAAAATGACGATAATTTGAGAAAAAGTTAAACATCAGATTGCGGCTCAAAGGGCGTGCGAAACGGAATGTAAGTATGTTTTCATCAAATACACCGTTTTCCCAAAAAGCAACTACTTCAGGAGTTGTAAGCTGCTTGGGGAAATGTGTCGCACTGAGCTTGGGGCCCGGACCGATCGTAATGGCATCCATCTGTGTACTGAATGTATAATCTGATCCTGAAAACTGACCCGGAGTTAAAGAAAGACCAGAAGTTGTGTTAAGGTCTATGACATTTCCATAAGGCAGCGCACGGTTTAATGAACCGGAAAGAGTGAAGGGAAAAGAAACCATTGAAGGGTGAAACCGAAGCATCTCTGAGAGTGCGGTACCATCAGTTCTGAAAATATGTGACTCGTTGAGGGCAGTAAAAGAGAAGAGGGGAGTATCTGCAGTGTGCTGATAAAGAGCTCTTCGTGATGTTGCGGGATTGTGAGAATCTTCAACGTTCAACTGGTGCGTTACTGTACAGGTTTCGGTACTGTGAGCCTCAGTAGTAACATCCAACAACAATATAGCAGCAGTTAGTACTGTAATCAAAGGTAAGTTAAACATTTCTTTAAAATACAATAAGCACCTATGATCTTAACAGTATGTTGCCATTTTTTTAAGACTTTTTTTACTCTCAACTATCTGAATGTATTTTAGGTATAATTCAAATGAATTTTGAATCCAGGGAGAAAGGCAATCTATGCTCCGGAAAACTTTTACGCTGTTTTTGTACTGCTCAATTATGCTTATATTTGGGTGTGCCTATTTTAACACCTTTTATAATGCCCGAACTGCTTTTAATGAGGCCTACAGAGAGCATGAACTACTGTTAAATGAGAATCCCGACAGTTTCTATGTAACTCCTACCGAGCAAATGGTATACGGCTACACCCGGGCTATAGAAAAATCGGCGAAAATGATGGATGTGTACCCGGATGCCGATAAATGGCATGAAAGGGCCACCTTTTTGATGGGGCGGGCGCTTTTTTACCGGGGTGATTATACCTTCTCGATAAACCGTATGAGAGATCTGGAAGACACCTTTCCTCAAAGCTCCTATATACCCCAATCATATCTCTACAGAGCAAAATCCCATATTCAGACAGGTGATCTTAACAGTGCTGAAGATTTACTGGATTATCTGCTCTATAAGTATCCGGATATGAATGAAGAACATCAAATTACAATGCTAATGGTGGATATTGCCTTACGGCGTGGCGGTCGAGCTCTTGCCATCTCCATGCTTCAAGAGGTAATGAGTGGCAGATCGGGAGGTAATGTTGGTATTCTATTGCGCACGGCAGAATTATATATCGATATGGAACAATACGCCAAAGCACAGCAATTACTGCTCTCGGCTCCACGTACCAGAAATGTTTTTCTGGCCTACAGAATCGAGCGTGCGCTGCTTAGATGCTACGTGGCTACCGATGAGCTTGAAATTGCACTGGAGCATGTGAATGCAATGCTCAATAACAGGCGTTATTACCAGTATCACTATGAAATTTTGTTTGAAAAAGGGATGGTGCTAAAAGACCTTGGGCGGCTGGAGGAGGCTGTTGCGCTATTCAAACGGATTACTCAGGAAAGCGAAGAATTGGCCGGTTATGCATGGATTGAACTGGCTTTTATATACCAGAGACAACTGGGGGACTTTGAGCTTGCCACAGAAGCCTTTCAGAATGCCTCGGCAGTGCCTGATACAGCGGTATCAAACCAGGCTACACGTAAGTACAATGCTTTAGAGGCAATACGGGCACTTAGAGATCCCGATCCAAACGACACAACGTCCTACGAGCAGCGGGTTTTAAAAATTGCTGAAATATTCAATTTTGAGCTCGGGGTTAAAGATTCTGCCTTCAGCCACTACATGGAACTCGCGGACGGAGAGTGGAAGGATACCTCTATTGCTCCCAGAGCCCTATCGATGGCGGCGATAATAGCCAGAAGTGATATGGCTGATACCACCACAAGTGACAGTTTGCTCAATGTGGTGATCGAAAACTATCCTCAGACAGAGTATGCCCGAAGTGCTCAGCAACTAAAACAGGTTGAAGTCACTGTTCAAACCAGTGGCTCTATCGCCCAAAAGGAGTTTAAAAAGGCTGAGGAGTTGTTGTATGATAAAAATGAACCCATAGAAGCAGTAAAGGTGTTTTATGGTGTCTATAGTCGTTTTCCTGAACTCGATATCGCTCCCAAGAGCCTCTATATGGCTGCTCACGTTTCTGATAATGTGCTTCAAAGAAATCAGGCCGCTTTAACACTGTATCAGACTCTCTGTGATTCATATCCGGAGAGTGAATATTGTATGCAAAAAGCCGGACCCAGAGTGCAGATAGCCATGGACACCATTAGTGCCAGAAGGGAACTGGTTGAAGCTGCCAGGGCGACACAAAAACAACAGCAGATCTCTGAAGATGACACTCCTGAGCTTATCGAAGTGATTGATGAGTTTATAGGGGAGGACTCTACCAAAACACAGAGAGAGTAGGGGAAAAGTGATGTATAAAGCCTGGAATCGCAAAGTCTTTTTTTCCGGGTTTGCTGGGCTATGGTAGAACTATCATGGATTAAAATTGTTGTTTTTGCTGTTTAGAAAAAAAACACAGAGCGTTTTTGTAACCTACCTGCGTCTTACTAATTAAAAGGGCAAAATGAATGAGTGAGTCACAAACTTCTTCTTGCTGTGAACTGAGTAACCTGTATAGGCGCTATGCATCGGTAGTGCACTCACGCTGTGCTTCTATTCTTAAATCAGAGGATGAGGCGTGGGATGCTACCCAGGAGGTATTTATGAAGCTTTCCAGATCGCTTCCATCAATTAAAAGCAAAAATGCTATCTTTTCCTGGCTTATGAGTGTGAGTACAAACCATTGTATCTCTCAGCTGCGCAAAAGGAGGTTGGAGGAGTTCAATGAAGCTATTCATTTCTCAAACCCCGCTCTTCCACCTCAGGAGAAGCGTTTTGTGATGAAAGAGCTTTTTGAGAGGTTCATGATGCCCTGGGATAAAAAAGTACGAGAGGTGCTTTTTTATACCTATATAGACGGCTATAAACAGCATGAGATTGCTAAACTCACCGGATTGGGTGAATCTACCATACGCAAATACCTCACCCGATTTCGCCGGGCATGTGGTGAGGCGAAGGTTAATCCAAGGGAGGTTATATGAAAACTGAACCTGGAAAACTTAAACTGCAACTCTTCTTTACCGGTGAATTGCAGGGAGATGAAGAGCGGGAGATAAAAAACCACCTTCAGCATTGTGAAAAATGCAAAGCGTACCTCAAAGAGCTTGAAGCTGAACGTAAACGGTTTTTAAATACGTATCCCTTTGAAGATCTGGCACAAAACAGAAAAAAGAATCCTGTAAAACTGCCCCTAAAAAAACGTAGATTCTTAGCCTATCCATCACCTTTGATGCTGCCTGCGGCTCTTATACTACTGTTGTTAGTATGGATTCCTGTTTATATGGTAAACGACAGCAGCAGCGATGAAACGTTGTTCAGGTATAAGGGGGATTCAGCCGCTCTGCAGTTTCTCTATAAAAGAGATGGCGCTATAGAACGGGGACACCGGGATATGCTGTTTAAAGCTGGCGACCGTATCCAAATTCTTTACTCTTCACTTGAGAATGCTTCCTATGTTACACTCTTAAGTGTGGATAATCTGGGTACGATCTCCTTTTATCATCCCAATCAGGATTCCGATACCTGTTCAGTTCTGGCCGAAACAGGGGCTGACCAGCTCTTTCCTTCAAGTATTATTCTGGATGAAAATGCCGGCCAGGAGCTCATTGTTCTTCTGTATTCATCAACTCCTCAGGAGGTTGATAGTGTCAGAGAATGGGTACAAATTGAAGCTGCAGAGAATTACGCTGATCTGGCCCGGTTAAAAACCAGGTTATCGCAAAACCTACCCTTAAATGGTGTTACTGTAGCTTCACTTCTTCTTACTAAGGGGTAGATATATATGAAGGTTGCAGTATGGTTTCTTGTAATTTTTTGTATAGCTGTATCTGCATTGGAAAACAATCGCTATGCCGTATTGATCGGATGCAATGATGGGGGTGCAGAACTTTCTATCCTCAACTATGCTGAATCGGATGTTAAACGATTTGCAGAAGTCTTGACCGGTCCAGGTCAATTTCCATCTCAAAATGTAGTATCACTCTTTGCTCCTGATGTTTCAGAGCTGCAGGAGAGTATTACCATTATTAAAGAGCAAATTCAAACCAATGGTAACTTTGATGACGCGCTGTTTCTGTTTTATTATTCAGGGCACTCAGACGGCGACCATTTATTGCTTGGAGAAGAGAAGTATCCGCTTAAAAAAATCAAAGCACTTCTTAACGAGTCTGAACTGGCAGGTGTAAGAATCGGAATTTTTGATGCCTGTTACAGTGGAGCAGTAACCGGGTTTAAGGGGGGAAGGCGGGCTGATCCCTTTTTTATGGATACGAAGCAGAAAGTAAAGGGACTAGTGTTAATTTCCTCTTCAGCAGCTCATCAACGGGCTCAGGAAAGCGAAACACTGAAAGGTTCTATTTTCACTCATCACTGGATTAATGGCCTCAGTGGAAGTGCTGATTTAAATGGGGATCGTTATGTCACGCTCAATGAGGCGTACCGGTATGCGTACCATAAAACCATAGAATCTTCGGCTTTGACCGGGGGAGGAGTTCAGCACCCTTCCTACCATTTTAATATTCAGGGTGAGGGCGAAATTCGCCTTACAAATCTTAACAAAGGTACCCTAAGTGGTATCCTTTTTGACCGATCCACCCAGGGGTCGTTTTTGGTCCTTAGCCCAACATACAGTGATGTGTATGCGGATTTTACCAAAGAAAGCGGAAGAGAGCTCTTTGTTTCTCTTCCACCGGGGGAATACAGTGTTATAAATGCAAGAACCTCAGAGGTGTTTCAGCGAAATATGGCTGTTAGCCATAGAAATACCACAATTATAACAAGCAGGATGCTTACAGAGATGCCCCTTATTGACAGAACCCGGGTGAAGGGGCCTGAACAACCTGGTACAGAAGGTAGTGCGCAAAGCAATTCTTTGCCCTCAATGAGGTGGGGCTTTGGTGGCGGGGTGCTGTCCCATATGGGCTCTGGCGGTCAATCGGATATAGTACTTTCAGCCACCGGCTCTTACCAGCTTGATGCAGATATGGATCTTTTCTTCAATCTTAACGTTCAGCCCTTTGCTAAAAATGCAGGCTTAAATGCCGGGGTGAATGTCTACTCTCAGATAAACGATTTCGACGTTTTTGCAGGTGTAGGGCCGGGCTTACGGTACATGAGCTCCGGTAAGGATGTGGCGATGTCTTTAAGAACTCATGCCGGCTTCTCCAGAGTACTTGGAAATAATATTGAAATTCAGGCCATGATACCTTTTATTATCAACTTTTCCAGAACCGGGCAGTTTGGTACTGGTATTAAGATGCGTTTTCTGTTTCCGGGTAGTTAAACCATGCTGGTGTTAACTATCGTAAAACCAAATAAAAGTGTAGCTTTTTTCAAACAGAGCAGCGTCTAATAGATAGAACAGAGAGAAAACATTTTTCAAGTGAGGTTTTAATGAAAAAAGTGCTTCTAAGTTTTGCTTTAGTGCTGGGGGTAAGCTTAAGTGCGTATGCGGGCAATTCTGGTGTGCATACAACGCCGCTTAAGATCTATAGTGGAGGAATAGGAGTTGGGGCAATGGTTCCCCTTGAGCAGGATGTCGATTCTCCATCACAACAACTTCTAAGGGTATCGTTCATAAATTCATGGCATTTCAGGGAACATGTCTCCTTGTTTCTTGATGTGAATTGGTTTGCTCCGGGATTGAATGTGGGAGCGGATGCGGGGTTTGATTTTCTGCTTTCCACTTCCTATTTCAGGCCATTTTTCGGTTTTGGTATAGGTGCCCATCATTTCGAAAGTGATGAACATGATGATTTTCGAAGCAATTTCGGACCATCGGCAACCGCTCACATCGGCTTTGAACTGGATATTACCGAAACCGTTCAGGTCAGAGCAAGAGTGCCCTATTATGTCGTTTTGAATGAAGAGAGAAACCACGGTGCTGGTTTGGATATTGGTGTTATGTTCACAAGCCCTCTTAGAAGGGTTAGGAAGCTGAACTATTAATTGGGTTGGGAAAAAGTCTTTTCACAGGAGAAAAATATGAATAAGATAGCAATTGTTACACTCTTTTTATCGGCGCTCTCTGTCGTTTGGGTGGCCAATGCTGAGAACGACTCTTCAAAGGATAGAAATGTTACAATCATTCAGGGAAGGTCCACCGCTGATGGTAAATCGGATATGAAGGAGCGTCTTTTGGAGGAGTGTATTGTTTCATTACCAGCAGTTGATGAGCTTGAGGCTCAGGTGGATGCCCAAAGTGAGTATTTAAGGGAAATAAACGGTGAAGCCGGAAGAGATGAATTTGTGAACACCTACTCAGCCACCATCGAAATCAACTATATGCTCCATCAAAAAGTGCTCGTGGTGGTTACAACCAGTACCATACAGGCCCAGGAACCGGTGATGAAAGTTGTTGATCGAAATATCAGGCAGACGGTACGATTTGAATCCAATCCGGCAAACGGGGATATCTTTGCCGGAAGATCAAACAGACAGTATTATTTTAGTACCCGTGAGGGGGCTATAGAGGATGCCAGAGAAAGGGCGCAGGTGTGGCTGAAACAACAGTCTGCTGTAGTATGCCCCGATTGATTCTTTTTAGTACCTATTATTAGGTAATCAATGATGAAAAAGTTTATTTTGTGGTTAATTGAGCAGCTATCCTGAAACGGGTAGATATAAAGAAAAAAGAGTACGACTTAGAGGAGGCCTTTATGGGAAAGTTTAAAGCGTTGATTTATCTTGCACTTGCGCTGATTGTGGCAGGTTGCTCGACTAAAGTTTCAAGAGTAGATACCGATTCTACCATCGACCTGACTGGTAGATGGAATGACACCGACTCACGTCTGGTTGCTGAAGAGATGATAGAAGACTGTCTCAATCAGCGCTGGCTCTATAAATGGGAAACTGAAGGAAAGCGGCCTACCGTTATCGTAGGAAATATCGTCAACAGGAGTCATGAACATATAAACACCCAGACCTTTACCAGAAACATAGAGCGTGAGCTTTTAAACAGTGGTAGGGTGCAGTTTGTGGCCACACGGGAGGAACGTGAGCAGCTCCGTGAAGAGCGTCTCGATCAGGCTGAACATGCTTCAGTGCAGACACAGCAGCAGATGGGTGAAGAATACGGTGCTGATCTGATGCTTATTGGTTCCATAAACACAATTGTGGACCAGGAGGGGCGCAGAGCAGTTATCTATTACCAGGTAAATATGGAACTGGTTGAGATTGAATCCAATATGAAAGTATGGATCGGTGAAAAGCAGATTAAAAAGTATGTGGAGAGAGCATCTACAAAGTTCTAATCCTTCCAAACTTGAGAGGCACTTCAGACCGATGTTTTATACGTGTTTTACTACTTTCAAAAAAAGTACCGCTATCATTCTTCTGACTGCCTCTTTTTTGCTCATTTCCTGTGCCGGCAGAAGTGCGTTACGCCAGGAAAAGATCAACAAAACTGTTACCAGTGGCGATTTTCTCTCCGCTGTATCGATGATTAAGGATAATGACAATCTTTATGGCAGAAACGAGCAGTTTCTGTATTACTTCGATATAGGGGTGCTGTATCATTATGCCGGGCTTTTCGATTCCAGTACCACCTATCTTATGAAGGCTGCTGATGTGCACGATCAACTCTTTGCGCGATCCATTACCAATGAAGCAGCAGCCATAATGACCAATGATAACATGCGTCCCTACCGAAGCAAACGCTATGAGCTGGTAATGCTGCATCTGTTTACTGCTTTAAATTTTAAGGCACAGGGAAGGATCGATGAGGCTTTGGTCGAAAGCCGCAGAATGCAGCTTCACTTTGATGAATGGCAGCGCACCGATTCAAGAGGAAGAAGATATACCAGTGATGGGCTCTTCCATCTGATCACATCCTTTGCTTATCAGCAGGTTGGAGAAAGCAGCAATTCTCTTATTTCCCTTTACAAAGCAGTTCAGGCATATCAGCGTGGTCCCGTTAAGCTGCCCCCCGAAGTTAAAGGGTATGCTTATAATCGTTTTGTACGAAATGACCGGGCCGATGATACTGCACGACTTAATATCTCCGCCCCAGGGCAAAATACCTGGCCGGAGAGGAGGGGTTCGGAAATTGTACTGATAAGCTATGCCGGAAGAGGTCCGGTGCTTAAAGAAACCGCCTGGTCGGGTACCTATATAAAAGATGGGCTTCTGGTTATTAACCATAAAGGCCCCGATGGCAAGAACGAGACTATCAGTATGCATGCCCCGCCCCTGCCTGCTTCCGAGTACGAAAAGGCCAATGAGGGCAAACCTACCAGATCAGGAACGACGTTTCATGTAAAATTCGCGTTACCAACTGTTAAAACGTTTCCATCCCGCACCAACAACTTTTCGGTGCTGTTAGAGGAATCCGGAAAGAGGTTTAATTCGGTGATGGTAAATGATCTTGATGCTACTACCGAGAGCTATCTGCAGGAGAACTTAAACACTATAGTAGCCAGAACCGCTGTGAGAGTGGTTTTACGCACCATTGCAGCTGAAAGGGCTAAGGCCAGAGTGCGTACAGAGAACCCATTGGCTAATCTGATGATCAATCTGGGAACCGATGTCCTTAGCTCTCAGATGGAGCGGGCTGATGTCAGAGGGGCCTCTGTTACTCCAAAAACTGTTCATATGACCAGAATACCTGTGGAGCCGGGGGTGCACAATTTGGTGATAGATGCTCATGATAGAAATGGCAATGTGATTGAAAAAAAGAGGTTTGAAGATATAGCGGTAAGAAGAGGGCAGAAAAAGTATCTCTTTCACCACTCATTTAAGTGATCCTGGAAAAAGTGTTCTTGCTTTAACATGGGGGTGATTGTATATATTATAATGTTTTTTTGAGGCAGATTAAGCGAATAAAAAAAACCTTTAAAATCACAGGAGGAACTATGAAAAGGATACTTGCAGTTGCGGCTTTGGTAGCCACAGTGGCATTAAACGGTTGTGGACTTGTGGATTCAGATGAAGACCGGGTCGATTTCGAAGGACTCAAGGTCGATGGCACGGTATACGTTGGAGGTGGTACCAGAGGTATAGAAGGCAGACTTGATGGAACTAATGAAATTGAGAGGTTTTGGTTTGAAGTTTATGATTCTTCCGATGAAGATGTAAGCAACTCATTTGACTTTGTATTTGATGAACTTAATGATAGGAGAATCAGGTTTCCAAGAGATACTGAAGCCACCATACGCGCCACCGATTCAGACCTTCCCAGTGGAGAGTACAGACTGGTGGTGGTTGCACGCATCTCAGGCAGAAACTTCAGAGGTGAGGCGTACTTCAACGTCATTAATGATAATGAAGATCAAAACGGTGATGTAGAGCCCGATCCAACTCCGGTGAACGATGTTACTGTTACACTTGGAGGACATGGCAACAATGATATAGGAAGTTCTGTTAATCTGGACAACGGACAGGTTATGATGGCTACTGCTGCAAAAGAATCCGGTTCTGGAGTTGATATCGTTTATACCTACTCAGGTGTTCTCAATAGCCCTGTTCTAATGACACCTGTTTATACAAAGGAAGACAGTAATATCGGGATCTTCGCAGATTGGAATGACCCTCATGATACACGCTTTCACAAAGTTGCTATGACCAGCGCTGAATTTAATAACGTTGAGTCTGTAGAAGAGGTCGAAGAACTTTTTGATCCATCTGAAACGTTTGAAGGACGTGTTCCTTGTGCACAGGGTGATGTTTTCGTCGTAGAAACAACAGAAGGAGCATATGTTCTTATCAGAATCGATACGGTCTCTTCTGATGCAACTGGCACAGCTACCATTAAAGTACTTAACTAAATTATTGCAATAATGATGGATACTGAATCTCAGTATCCATCAATTAACCATCGTAAAAAAATGATGAAAAATGGTCTTGCTTCCACTGCTTTTTTTCTTCTGCTTCTCACTTCCTGCACTACTGTTTCCTATATATTCGTCTCCGATCAGCAGGAGGTGGAACTTGGAAACCAGATTAAAAGAGAACTGCTCAGTGACTCCGATGAATATCCGGTGTATAACAGAAACCAGGCTGTCGTTCGCTATGTCGATTCCATAGGACAGGCTTTGGTCAGAGCACAGAGTGATCGCAGAAATATTCCATTCACCTTTACTATCATCGATAAGAATGTAATAAACGCGTTTGCTGTACCCGGCGGGCACGTATTTGTGTACAGGGGCCTGATAGAGGCCTGCAGAAATGAGGCAGAGCTTGCCGCTGTTTTAGCCCATGAGATCGCTCATATCACCATGCGCCACGGAATAAAACTCCTGATTAAGCAGTACGGGGCTGCTCTTTTAATCGATATCGTTATTGATGATGATAATAGTCTGAATCACTACCTTAGCAATATTGCCGCCTCCATGGGGTTTCTCAAATACAGCCGCAACAATGAATTTGAAGCTGACAGCCTCGCTGTTGAGTACTCAATACTTGCAAACTATAACCCCACAGGGATGGAAACCTTTCTTACGCTTCTCAGGGATGATGCACCTGCTCGCCCCCGAATAGCAGAGATTTTCAGCACTCACCCAAACCCTGAAGACCGAATAGAGCGTGTGAAGGGGATTATTGGGCGCAAATCCCAAAACCTCAGTGACGCACAGCTCTTTAGAGAGCGATTTATGCACTATCACTCACAAATCTAAACCTCAAAACTACTTATACCAACACAAATTTAACTCCCGGCTTTCCTTGTTGCGCTAAACACATAGTATATTTATTCAGAAACTCTTACCTGTTTGATTCCTTAACTCTTCTACGGGAGATTTTGATGAAAAAGCCTCTAAAATTTGCTCTTATATCGGGTAGTTCACTGATTATTTTGTTCGTTGCGGGGTTAGTGACCCTGTTTGTCATGTTTCCTCCCGAAAAGATAAAGGACATGGCGGTAGTTGGTCTCGAAGAGGCGCTTGGCAGAGAGATCAGCGTGGAGAGCGTATCATTCAGTATCTTCCCCGCAATCGGGGTTTCCCTTTCGGGCGTAGAGGTAGCAGATACCGAACGAGAAACATTTACTTCACAGCGCCCCTTTATTCGCTTCGAGAGATTTTTAATCTCTATATCTGTCAGATCAATCTTCAAGGGCTACCCTGAGATAACTTCAGTTATACTGGATGCCCCGCAGATTGTAATTGAAGTAGATGAAGAAGGGGCATTTAATTTCGATGATCTTAAGGTTCTTGCTGAAGCAGATACTACCGGTGAAGTGGTGGAAGCTGAAGAACCTGTAATGTTGCCGGTTCCTATCACCTTGAGAAGGCTTTCCATAAACAGAGGTGAACTTCAGTATCTTGACAGTAAGGATGATATAAATGTAACAATTGCAAGCCTTGATCAGAACGTTACACTTTCGATCGATAATGAACTGCGTAATATTGTAAGCACCGGTACACTTCTGCTCGATGATATAAGTGTAAAAACAGCTGAAATTCCAACTCCTCTTTCTGATCTAAATTTTACTTTCAAACATAACCTCACATTGAATTTGGTTGAAGGAACAGTAGACATCGAAGAGATACGACTTTCTTTGCAGAAACTTTATTTTACTATGTCAGGTACAATCTCTGATATTGAGGGTGATCCTGAGCTGGATCTTGCAATCAACTCCGAACCGTTTGATATTAAAGACATTCTCGCGGAAATTCCCGTAGAAATACTTCCTGACAAAGCAAAACTAACCGCTTCAGGAACCGCACAGCTTAATGTCGCAATAAAAGGGGTACTGAAAGAGGAGCAGCCCTTGCCTCTTAAAGGTAATCTTACCTTTAACGACGGGTTGATCAGGTATGTGGATCTTCCTCAATCTATCAGTAACATCAACAGTAAAATAAATTTCACGGAAAATACCCTTGAAGTACTTCAAACGGGATTTAACTTTGGCACCAATCCGGTAGAGCTTGAGGTAACGATCGTTGATTTCGAAAGACCTCAGGTAGATGGGTTTTTAAAGGGAAAATTAGATCTGTCTGATGTAAAGGATATGATGGAACTGCCACCCGGAGCCGCGCTTTCGGGGATAGTGAACGCGGACGTAAGTGTAAAAGGCGAAGCAGACCCCGAAGATCCTTCTAAACTGGATCTGAACGGACGGGTGGATTTGGAAAATCTCAGTATCAAATGGCCACCGCTCTTAAAACCTGCTGTTATAAATGGTGAGTTCACACTTACATCAACTGCCATTGGCGAAAAACTATCCGCTACTATAGGCAGATCTTCCTTTGACATGGAAGCAGAGATTACCGATTACCTCTCACTTGTTTTGCCGGACAGCGAAAAAGAGTTTAATCGGCCTAAAATAGTTTTCGCTTTAAATTCACCGCTATTGGATGTTGATGAACTACTGCCACCTCAGGAGGGTGAGCCGGAAGAAAGTGGCGAGGCGGGAGCACCGATGATCGCGCCGCTTCCGGGTATCGATATGTATGGCACCGTAAAGGCCGGAAAGATAATTTTTGATGGTCTGGAGATGGATGATCTTAACGTGGATGTCACGGTAGTAAATGATAAGGCAGATATAACCATGAGAACAGGATTCGCCGGTGGGAGAATCAGCAATGTTCTTAATGCTGACATCTCAAACGTTGAAAATATCAGTTTTAACAACAGGCTTAATGTCGATCAAATACAGATTAACGATCTTATGAGAGGTTTTGGCGATTTCATCGAGCCGACCACCGCGCTTAACCGTGAGCTTAAAAATATCCAGGAAGCGCTGTATGGAAGTATAACTGTTGCCGCCAATCTTTCAAGTAGTGGTGGGACACCTGAGCAACTTACCGATAATCTTAGTGGAAACGCAGAGGTTAAAGTAACTGATGGCCGGATTTCCAATGCACTGGTTCTGGAACGGATGTCGGGTGCACTGGAGAGATTTATCGAGATCGATGATGTTAACTTCAGACGTCTGTCAGCTTCACTGCGCCTGGATAAGGGTAATATGATTTTCGATGACCTTCAGATCTTATCCGATTATGGTGACTGGGCCGCAAGTGGAACTGTAGGTCTGGATACTGAACTGGATATGAAAGTGTCCAACAGATTAAGTGAACGGGCAAGTCGTAGTGTCTTGTCAGTTCAGAATACCGGAAGAGACGCACTGAAAAATCTGCTCTCCGGAACCGCGCTGTCCTCCGCGACAAATATTCTCGATGATGTGGGAATACCGTCAGATGCTCAGGGCAGGGTTACCGTAAAGATGGATCTTGGGGGTAATCTTTCCGATCCTAAGGTCGCGTTTGCGGGGTTTGGTGAAGGAAGTGCTCCGGCTCAGCAACAGCAACCCAGGCCATCGGTAAGAGAACGTGCTACAGAGCAGATACAGCAAACCGTCGATCAAAAAAGAGAGCAGCTTGAAGAGCGTTTGGAACGGGAGAAACGCCGTGCGGAAGAACAGGTACGGCAAAAAGCCCGCGAACAACGCGAAGCGGTAGAAGAGCAGAAGCAAGTCATTGAGGAAAAAAGAAGAGATGTAGAAGAGGATATACGGGAGAGAGGGGCAGAAAAACTAAGGAGACTCTTTTAGAACTTGCGTTTAAAAGTGAGAATCTGAAAGTGTTTGCCCGGTTTGATCTGTGACCACACAGGTACCTGCCCTAAGCCTCATAGTATAAAGGAGTTGTAATCACCATCAGTGTGACTACAACTCCTTATAGTTTATATCTAAGATTCTACCAATTACTTGTGAGATGGTTCGACTCGCAGATACGCACCCGCTCCATGAATCCGGTTAGGTGTATTCGTTCTGTTAACCCTTCGCCCCCTGAGATCATAATAGTTGCCCGATCCAAGATTATTACGTAAATTGATCTGCATGCTTCTTTGATCCTTTACAGAATTTGAGGATAGGTTCCTTACGTTTCTGGTTGACGCAATTGATGTGCTACCATTAAACAGGTTGTAGAGGAAAAGAGATGCCTCATTCACAATCTCTTCCCAGTGTCCTTCTAACCCATGTCCTCTTCCTTCATAGGTTAATAATTTATTGTCAATATTCAGTTCGTCGAGGGCTTCATGAATAACAGCACTTCCATACATTGGTGGTAATAGTGGTATGCTAAATGGGTGGCCTACCCCATAAGGTACGACCGTATCACCTGTTTCATGTGCGCTGAATACAGGAATAGAAGCTGTTTGCAGCAGTAGAGTATCACCGATCGCGCCACTGAAACTCAGTACCGCACTGATTGCATAGGGGTGCTCAGATTCACTGGCATCATCAGGTAGTTCCGGCAATAGTGAGTGGTTAAGCGCGGTTATTGCTCCTGCGCTATGTCCGCCGCTAACTATCTTTGATGTATCGATACCATACTCCTGAGCATTTGCCCTGAAAAAACGTACCGCTTCACGCGAGTCGATAACTGCATCATTGATCGCCTGTTCGAAATCAGGAAACAATTGTCCTGTTCCCAATGTCGCGAGGCGGTAGCTAATGGAGGCAACGGCATATCCCCGCAGAGCCATATTTATGGAAAATGCCTCGATTAGTTCATCCTTACGCGATCCAGTCATAAAACCACCGCCGTGGATTGCAATCAGAAGGGGCCGTTCTGGAACGGTATCACCTTCAGGAGAATAAAAATCGAATTTCAGTGTGTCAAGGTTACCGTTGTTATTCTCCACAATGCTGTATACAATATCATCCTGCCTTGTAACATCAGGAAACACGACGTCTCTGAAACGTGTTTGTCCGTTTACTGTTATGAAGAAAGCCAGCAGTAATAAGGTCAGCACTACTACCGTTTTCAATTTGTGTGGCTGCATACAGAACCTCTTTTCAGTATAAGTTAGAATGTGAGAGATATAACATTTGAAACGGAAAGACTGGATAGTAATATAAATTAAATCTCTGAAGCTCACAAAGCAGTACTACTCCTATGGTTTATAGTTTTGAAGACGCACTTTTCTTAAGTACCGACAGTATATCTGGTTTTTAGGTCCTTACTCACCCTGCTACGGTATTCCTGTTATTCCTTTCGATGGATGCTTTGATGCTCTTCTCAGGCCGTATTTTCGATTGCTGAGATATCTTTAATGAGGTAAAAAGCGTACCAGCAATGGCTTCAAAGGACAGATTATAAGGTGCCGGAAGGTCTGGTAGCCATGCCGGAGCCCGTTGAAAGGGGATCTGAGAGCGGGGGAAGTGTTAATCACCTGCTCCTTTAATGTTGCTCCGTGCGGGGTAATACTTAAGCAGTAACGACTTTACACTTCCCCCACACGGGGCAATAG
>JARUKZ010000044.1 GCA_029688955.1 Chitinispirillales bacterium ANBcel5
AGCAAACAGTAGATACACAGCAAACAGTAGATACACAGCAAACAGTAGATACACAGCAAACAGCAGATACACAGCAAACAGCAGATACACAGCAAACAGCAGATACACAGCAAGCAGCAGATACACAGCAAGCAGTAGATACACAGCAAGCAGTAGATACAACACAGCAAGCAGTAGATACAACACAGCAAGCAGTAGATACACAGCAGCAGGAAAACGATATTTCACTTGATAATCTTGACCATTTGTCTAAAGATGATGATTTCTCACAGCCACAATTTTACCTGGGTGCAGGAGTGGCCTTAACCCTGGGAGGGATCCCGGTTGTATCCGATTGGATAAAATCACAACCAGGTGCGTTGGAAGATATTGGTCTGACTGCTACAACCGGCATAATTCTTCCTGATACGCTAAATTCAGTCGAAGCAGATACTGCAAATCTTGTTTACAGAATCAGGGAAGAGACTGAACCATTCAATATGACAATTCCAATATCTTTGAATGGCTCCATGATTACCAAAAGAGGTATGAACAGCATTTCTCTACTCTTTTTTACCACTGGAAAAAATTTTCAATCTTCAGTATTCGCCGGATCAGATTCTTTATCACGTAATATAAACCTCAGACAATCGCTTCGCTTTACCTCATTTTCAGTAGAGATGGGTATCAGTAGAGAAATACCGGATCAATATTTTTCTATAGATGGCTTCGACAAAAATTACTTCACTTCAGTTATTGGCTTTAGTCCCTTTGCACGTTTATCAACTAGTTACAATATTTCTGATGTACCGGAGAACGATTTGCGCCTAAATGAAATCAGAGATTCTGTCATGCTGTATCAGAACGATATAACAGGGAATGGGATCGCCTTTTCCTGGAAGTTTGGATTAAGCACAATTCGGAGTTTTAGCAATAGTTCTGACTTAAAAATAGGACTCTACTACAGTGGTTCCTACTATTCAAGATTTAGAAATGGTGATGGTTATCTAAAAAATTCAGATATTAATACTTCAGCAGATAAAAAAGATGACAGGGTTTCATTTGTTTCTAATCGTTTTGAAATAAAGGTAACATTACTTAATCTTATGAACAGATTTAAATCGGAACCATAGAAAATGGATCTGTACAGTAACGAAATTGAGCAGGTATATAAGATATTAAGAAAAGAGTTCAAAAAACACAGAATGCCTGTGGTTGACCTGATTGAAGCCCAAACCAGTGATCCATTTAAAATCCTTATTTCAACCATTCTAAGCGCACGCACCCGTGATGAAACAACAGCAGCAGCATCAACGCGTCTCTTTGAACATGTAAATACCCCATCAGACCTTGAAACCCTCTCAGTACCGGAGATTGAAAGATTATATATCCTGTTGGGTTTTACAGAGAAAAAGCGGGATATTTGAAAAAGCTGCCTACGGTTCTCAAAGAGGAGTTTTCGGGTAAATTGCCTCAAACAGTAGATGAGTTGACAAAACTTCCCGGAGTCGGCAGAAAAACGGCTAATCTTGTCGTTGCAATTGCATTTAAGAAACCTGCTGTTTGTGTTGATATTCATGTACATCGAATTTTTAACAGACTTGGCTATCTTGTTTCCGAAACACCGCTCCAAACTGAGCGTAAACTCAGAGAACATCTTCCTTCCAAATACTGGATTACTTTTAACTCATTCTTCGTTTCATTTGGGCAGCACACCTGTACCCCTTTAAAGCCTAAATGTACAAGTTGCCCTGTGTTTAAGTATTGTAGCAGGGTTGGAGTTGAAAATTAATACATTAAGTTTTTATCAAACAACTGAGAGAGTTCAATTTTTCTGAATGGTTTACTAATACTATCTGTAAAACCATATTCTTTTGGATTTGCCATAATTGGATCTTCTGCATAACCACTCACAACAAATACCGGCGTTTTTTCACAGAGTTTTCTCACTTCCCTTATAGCCTCCTTACCTCCCATACCACCAGAGATAGTAAGATCAAAAATCATAGCTGTTATAGTACCTTTTTTATGTTGTTCACAAAAGTATTGAACAGCTTCATTTCCCCTTTCAAACATAACTGCTTCGTAGCCAAAAGAGAGTAACATTGCACCAATAATTTCTCGTATTTCGGGTTGATCCTCCAATACTACAACTGTTCCTTTTCCTTTATGCATCGTTGAAATATCCTTTTTGTCTGATTCTGAGTTTTTAAATTCCGCAGGAAGGTATATACAAAAAGTGCTGCCCTTCCCCATTTTCGATTCAACATCAATACAACCACCATGTTTATCACATATAGAGAAACATGTAGCCAACCCAAGGCCATGTCCCTGTGACTTTGTGGTAAAAAAAGGATCAAATATTCGATCCATAATTTCTTTAGGTATACCTATTCCATAATCTTTTATACTAATCTCCACATAATTACCCGAAGGAAGGATATTGTGTTCTTTATGTTTAATGGTTACATTTTTTGCCTTTACATCAATACTTCCACCATCAGGCATTGCTTGTCTTGCATTTATTACAATATTATCTATAACCTGACCAATTTGATCTTTATCAAAATTACACTGCCACAAATCATTTTCAATAGCACTGTTACAGGTAACAGATGAACCACTCAAGGAGAAATGTACTGTTTCCAGTAAAAACGGATTTAAATGATCAACTTTCTTAACCGGCTCACCACCTGTTGCGAATGTAAGTAATTGTTTCGTTAAAGCTTTTGTTCTATCAATGACACTCATGGATTTCTCTATATACTCCAGAGCACTTTTATTTTCAACCAATTCACTTGCCAGATCAAGATAACCAAAAACACCTCCAAGCAGGTTATTAAAATCGTGAGCGATACCTCCGGCAAGAATACCAAGAGAATTAAGTTTTGCTGCTCGTTGAATAGCATTCAATAATTTTTGTTTTTCGGTCATATCGCGAAAAACAAGAACCACACCAATAATTTTATCCTCTTTGTCTTTAATAGGAGCACCACTATCAGCTATTACCCTTCTCTCCCCATTTTTTGCTATAAGTACAGTATGATTTTCAAGCTCAACGATACGCTCTGTAGAGAGCACTTTGGTCACCGGGTCTTCAGATGATTTACCTGTAAATTCATTAACTATGTTAAAGACCTCGTTTAATTTTTTTCCCTTCGCATCCGCCTGATTCCAACCCGTAAGCTGTTCTGCAACTTTGTTCATAATCACTACTTTACCCTTTGTATCAGTAGTGATAACACCATCCCCAATACTGCGTAATGTAACAGATAAACGTTCTTTTTCGGAAAATAACGCGTGTTCAGCTTGCTTGCGTTTGGTAATCACCTCGGTATAAAGTATTATTCCACCGATTGAACCCTGAGTGTGATACCAAGGACGACACTCCCATTTAGTCCAATCCACTGAACCATCCAGTCTTTTAAATATCTCTTCATCACCATTTAACACCTCTCCACTCAAAGCTCGTTTATGAATACTACGCCACTTCTCAGGGATATCAGGAAACACATCATAATGATGCCGTCCAATAATATTTTCCGAATCTACGTTATAATCCTTTTTGAACCTGTTACTGACAAACTTAAACTTTAACTCTGTATCAAGTACTGCTATTGCATTTGGATCGTACTTAATTATATACTCCATCAAACTATGCCAGGCCCTGGTATTCTGTTCACTAATTTTTTGCGCTGTTATATCCTGTACTATTCCTGCCATTCGCTTATCTTTGCCACTGCTACGAGATTGTCCTGTGACTTTAATCCAACGCATCTTTCCATCAGCACGATAAATCCTACATTCAAAGCTCCAGTTTTCTTTATTTTTAAGGGTTCTTTTAAATCTCGAATCAACCATTTCTCTGTCTTCTGGATGTACATGGTTCAAAAAAAATTCATAATCCCACTCACTAAGTAACTCCTCATACCCAAAGATCTTATCATGCTGAAGTGTCCTGATTGTAGACTGATCTACTAAATTTATCTCCCATGCACCAATTTTGCTTGCGTATAAGGCAAACTCCATTCTTTGCCTGACTTCAAACAGATCATCCTCAATTCTCTTTTGATCTGTTACATTGCGACTGATTCCCAATATTCCTTTAATATTGTTATTTGCATCAAACAGAGGCAGTTTAATCGTATCAAAGTAGATTTGATTACCATTCACAGACAGCACATCAGAAACATGTACTACCTCACCACTCAATGCCTTCAGATCATCCTTTTCATAACCACGTATACCCTGTTCTTTGTCGCCCTTTACATATTTGGGATCCCACCCGTTTTCTATATCGGTTTTTCCAATCAGCTCTTCAGGTTTCTTGCCAAGAATGGTAGAAAATTTTTTGTTGCAAATGACAGTACGCAATTTTCTGTCTTTAACATAGATGTAGTCTTCTGATGAATCAATGATGTCTTTGAGAAGAAACTGATCATTATAACTCTTTTCATCTTTTAATTCATTACACAAGCATACAATGGTATTTTCACTTCCATAAGCCCTGGCAACTGACACTTCTACATTAAACATTGTGCCATTTTTTTTACGATGAAAAGTTTTATATTTATTGGCTTTGGATGATTCAACTCTACTTGAATCAAAGCAGTCTGTTGTAATAATATCTGAAGCTTTTAGTTGCAGAAATTCATCTCTACTGTATCCAGACATCCTGCAATACTTTTCATTAACATCAATTATGCTCAGCGTTTTTGAGTCATATGCCCAAAAACCATCGTTACACAGATCCAAGGCTGTGCGTAAATAATTGCTGCTGTTCAGATTTAATTTATCATTATCTAATATCATTGTCCCTATATTGCTCCAAAAAAAAGTAACAGGTTCCAGCTACAGGCAATACCCTGCTCAGTTTTCCCTTAAAGTATCCAATAAACGGGGATAATGTTCAAATTATTAGAACTTTTTTGGAGAAAAAAGTTTATGTCTTAATCACTAATCTCTCACGTTTTACATCAAAGTCACTGAGTTTGTTCTCAGGACATAAAAAGGACAAAAACTCAGAAGGTTTACAGGTGGCTGATGGCATAAGAGAAAGACGTGCTACCCAGAACCCAGGACCATTTTTAACATTACACGTTGCTTCAAGTATTAAGGGTCTTATATCCTTATACTTTATTTTGCCCTTTTTCTGGATTTCTACTATCAGTTCATCGCGTTCAAGAAGTAACTGCAATCGCTCCTTCATTATTTCCATCTCAATCTGTTCCAATGGAAAAAACGCATAGTCCGCAGCCTTGACCGTCGATGTCAGAGATACCTGTTTGGAATTAAACTGCTCATATTCAATTATTTTCAGGTCTTGAGGCAACCAGGCGTTTATTTTTTTTAAATCAAAGTTAAGTTCCGAGTGAAGTTCCATATCAAAAGCTTCAGCTTCACCGGTAACGGCAAGAGGAAGAGGTGGTCCAAATGAAATTTTGGGATGAGGATTAAATCCCTGAGAAAACGCCAGTGGCACCGATGCGGCCATAAGAGCCCTGTGAAAAACATTTACCATATCCAGATGACCAAGGTATTTCACTCTATCACCTTTGGAGTACATAACCCGGTAAAAATAACTGCTATTTTTATTAGTATCGTTAACAACAACAGTTTCAGTCCCGGAAGAGATGGTTGTATTTGCATCAGCATATTTGCTCTTAATCAAGTTATTACAAACTCCGCACATTGTACACTTTTCTGTACGACAGTCCTGAGTAGTAACCTGCTTTAACGCTTTCTCCCGTTCTTTAAGTAAAAACTTCTCACTTACACCAATATTTACCGCCTGCCAGGGAAGAGGCTGTTTACTATCTAAGGCGTCTGTGTAAATATGCAGGTTCATGTCAATTTCTTGTGCGCTCTCATACCATCGTTCGATGTTAAACATCTCGTCCCAGCCATCAAAGCGCGCCCCTTTTTTCCAGGCTTCATACACTAAATCTCCAACTCTCATATCACCCCTGGCGATAATAGATTCAAGAAAGGTCATAGTGGGATCTCTATAGGAGACCCGTACATTTTTCCTATCATATAGGGAGCTTTTAATGTAACGCCCCTTTTTTAAGAGTTCTTCAATTCTCTCCATTGCGTCCCACTGAAAAGGGGTATTAGCTTTAGGGGAAAATGGTGAAATCGCAACATTTAACTTCTTTCTTTTGGATGAAGCCCGCATCATTTGAGAGATTTTACGAACCATAGAAATAATTGCGTCTATATCGCTACTGTCTTCTGTGGGCAATCCAATCATAAAATACAGTTTGAGAGTTTGGACATTCCTTGAAAGCAAAAGTTCAACTGTTCTGTAGATATCATCATCGGTAAAATCTTTATTAATAACACTACGCAGCCTCATACTTGCAGCTTCAGGTGCTATGGTAAAACTAGACATAGATGATATTGCACCAAGCTTATCAAGCTGCTCATTACTGAGAGCATCAATTCGGGTTGAGGGGATCGAAATGTTGATTCTGTTTTTTTCTTTAAGGGAATTAGCGGAAAAGAGAAGTTCACTGAAACAGGAGTAATCTGCGGTTGAGAGACTCAATAACCCTACATCACGCCAACCGGTGTTTGAAACACCAGCCTTAATTTTTTTATGCACATCTTCAGGATTGCGCTCCCTTACAGGTCTGTAGTACATCCCTGCAGCACAAAACCTACACCCTCTTGTACATCCACGCATAACTTCAGCAGCGAATCGGTGATGAACAACATTCATCATTGGAACAATTGGATGCTCTGGTACCGTGCTCTGGTCAAGATAAGCTATTTTTGCAGGTTTTAGCGATTTTGATTCATCTGCCTTATGTACTGTATACCTGCCTTCATCGCAAACCTTAAAAAAAGAGGGGACATAGAGACCCTGTATTTCCCCAATTTTTTGAAGTTTTTGCTGTTTTGTAGCACCATTAAGCTTAAGAGTTTCAAGAGTGTCACAAATTTCCTTAACAACCTCTTCCCCGTCCCCAATAACAAATGCATCGATAAATGGTGTCAGTGGTTCAGGATTTCCCATACATGGACCACCAGCAATAATTATGGGGTCACTATCTGTTCTGTTTTTTGAATAAACCTCAATCCCGGCAAGATCAATCATGTTTATTATATTTGTATACTGCAATTCGTATTGCACCGAAAACCCGATCCAATCAGCGTCTTTAACAGGTGTAAGGTGTTCAAGTGAAAAGAGTGGGATTGAAAGCGTTCGCATCAACTCTTCTGCATCAACCCATGGTGCAAACGCCCTTGAAAGCGACCAGGATGGGTTTGAGTTAATTATATGATAAAGTAACTGAAGACCATAGTGGGACATCCCAATATCATATAAATCGGGAAAACACAGTACCCCATGAAGCTTTATGTCTTCTAAATTTTTACAAACAGAATTAAGTTCGCCACCGGTATATCTTAGCGGTTTTTGAACAAAAGGTAGAAATTTGCTTCTAATAATAGTTTTGAGATTTTCCATAAAAATACTTGCGTGGTAATTTGGTGGTAAAAAAGGATTTAACGACCTTTCTCAAGTCGTTCGGCCAGGAAAATAGGAAGTGAGCAGTCTTTTATCTTGTTTTGTGTTATTTTGTAATTATAACTTACCCTTTTAAGTGATACCTCCGCTTTTTCGTTGTCATAGATTGCATAGCAACTACGCCTGTCAAAATCTCTTGGTTGCCCAACACTTCCAGTGTTAATCAGATAGGAGCAGGCTTCATTGACACGAACAACGTTTTGAGGGCAAAGTATGATTTCATTTTCTTTTTGGAGCATAATGGATGCCCAGTGAGTATGTCCGATGAAATTAATCTGATGTTCAAGCCCTTTAAACGCGTCAAAAACTTCCTCTTCACTATCAGGAAAAACATAACTCCAGGCAGGAGGATTAGAGGGTGATGAATGGGTACAAAACATGTTTTTTTCAACACTGCTTAAGGATAGTGAAGAAAGAAATCGTTTACTGTTCTCGGTAAGGTGCTGTTTGGTCCACTCCATGGCCGTAAAAGCATAATAGGTAAAATTTTGGGTATCGATTCGTCCAATGGCAGCGTAATCATGATTTCCGGCCACACATATATCAACATGGGACCGAACCAGATCTATACACTCCTCAGGATCCGGATAATACCCTACAATATCACCCAGACAGATAACTTTATCAATCGAGCGCTTGGTTATATCCTTAAGGACTGCTTTTAATGCTTCAAGATTACCGTGTATATCAGAAATTATTGCGTATTTCATCTGCTGTTTTAAATATTTACTCTTTTTAAATAAGCCACAGGGGTGGTTCAGTTATTAATGAATTAATCAAATGAACTATAAATTATATTATATAAGCGTTTTATTGCAAAATAATTGAAATAATCATAAAAATAGATGACAGTAATCACTAATTTTTGCTGTATCTTAGCTAAAACAGGTCAATAGGTAGCATAAAGATGTCTGAGTATAAAAGAGATGAAGAGTTTAAGGTAAAAATAGAAGAACTGAAAAAAAAAATACTTCCGGCATCCACAGCCCTTATTCTAACTCATGATTACCCTGACCCCGACTGCCTGGCTTCTGCTTTTGGGCTTTCACACCTACTCTCTTATTGGGGGGTAAAAAGTACTCTTATATCCTTTGGTGGTTTTGTAGGAAGAGCAGAAAACCGTGCGATGATACGGTACCTCAACATCAATACTGTTCCCTTTGTGCTCACAGAGATTGAGGATTTCGACCGAATTTTGCTTGTAGATTCTTTTCCGGGAAAGGGTAATGTTTCACTACCCCAATTTACCCCCATCCATGCAGTAATCGACCACCATCCAAGTAAAATACCTGACGATGCGCGGTTTTTTCACCATATACGCACCGATATTGGAGCCACTTCCACGATCATAACCAGATACCTTCTTGAATCAGACATTACCATAAATAAGGACCTTGCAACAGCGCTATTTTACGGCATTAAGACCGATACCGGGGACATGCGCAGAGAGGTTTCCGAATTTGATATCGAGTGTTATAAATACCTCTTTGAAAGGATCGATCACCAGATTCTGTCGAAAATTGAAAACCCTGATAGAGACTTGGAATATTTTAGAATTCTTCACCGGGCAACAGAAGCAGCCGTTTATTTTGATGACGTAGGGTACACTCACCTTGGCCAGGTAACTACTCCTGATTACGTAGCAGAGATGACCGATCTTTTTCACTCCCTTGAGCGTTTAGAGTGGATGATCTGCTCAGGAGTTTTTAAATGTCAGATCTTCTTTTCTATCAGAACCAAAAACGGAAGCAGTGCTGGAATGAGAGCTGAAGAATTGGCTAAAAGGCTAAAAGGAAGTGGTGGTGGCCACTCAAGGGCAGCTGCCGGGCGTGTGCCGATTACAAAAGAACAAAGTAATAAATCATTGGACGACTTCGTACTCACACTTAAGGAGGTTTTCGGGGTGGGTGACCAGGAAGCTGAAAAACTTTTGTAGCCAATTCCGAAACGAAGGCAACAAGAAAAGGAGCAATGTATATGTGGGAATATACTGATAAAGTAAAGGATCATTATCTTAATCCAAGAAACTCAGGGGAAATAAAAAACCCTGATGGGTTTGGTGAAATTGGAAATATTACCTGCGGTGATGCACTAAGACTTACCTTCAAACTCGACAAAGAAGGTAAAGTGGAAGATATAAAATTTAAAACATTTGGCTGTGGTAGTGCTATCGCGTCAGCAAGCGTACTTACCGAATTATGTAAAGGTAAAACCGTTAAAGAGCTAAAGAAAATTTCTAACCAGGAGATTGCCGACGCGCTTGGTGGTCTCCCAAGGGAAAAAATGCACTGTTCAGTAATGGGGCAGGAAGCACTTGAAGCTGCTATCACTTATTATGAAACAGGCGGAAAAAAAGCTGCACCAAAGCAAAAGGATGGAAAAGTTGTATGTACCTGTTTCAATGTAACCGATCAGGAAATCATACGAGCAATAAAAGAAAACAATCTTAAAACTGTTGATGATGTTACCAATTTCACTAAAGCAGGTGGCGGATGTGGTGGTTGCCTTGAAGAGATAGAGGAGATTATCAATTCAACTCTAAGTAAAAGCTCCGAAAAAACATCACAAGCTGCACCTGTCCGATTAACTACGCTTCAGAAAATCGATAAGATCCGGGAAGTGCTGCAAAAAGATGTACGCCCGGTGCTTGAGAAAGACGGTGGGGATTGTGAGTTAGTTGATGTAGATGGAAATGATGTTTACATCCGTTTTAAAGGAAGCTGCTCGGGATGTGCGTTCTCATCAATGACCCTTATTTCGGTTGTTGAGAAAAACCTTAAAGAAAAAGTATCTGATCAGCTTGTTGTAAAAACCACATAGCTCAATTACTCCTTAAATAGGGAGAGGTTACCTGCCCTTTCCCTATTTTAAAATTACTACCACTAATAGTTTTACAATTTCAGAGCACTAATAGCTTCGCCCGCGGTATAAAAAGAGCCAGCGACACATAGTAATTCGTGGTTGCTTGTTAAAGCGTAGTTTAGAGCCTCCGATACGCTCCTGATGATTCTTACTTTTCCAGTAAAGTGAGCAGTGAATCGCTCGAGATCTTCAGGGTTTGCGGCTCTTTGAATCTGAGGTTTACATAGAACAATCTCAGACACTTCTGAAGTGAACTCATGGATCATCGATTCATAATCCTTATCTTTCATTACCCCGCATACCATAAGTTTTGATTTATCATCAAAGTGCTCTTTAAGAGTTTGGGATAACATTTTTGCAGCATCCTCGTTATGAGCAACATCAATAACAACTGTTTTATTCCCTATCTGTTCGACCTGAAAACGCCCTCTTATTTGTACACTGCTTAACGCATCAGCGATTGTTTCTATCTCCCCTACCCCCGCGCCAAGCAAAGCATTTATTGCCAGAAGTGAATTCAACACCTGAAATCTGCCGTATAGGGGCATACTGAAGCTGGTATTTTTATACCAAAACTTTATGCCGTTTTCAGTGGTATCAATGTTTTCAGCCTCGTTTTGAGACACAAAGGATACATTTGTATTCTGTTGGGCACAGTGTGTTTTGATTAACTCTGAAACATCCCTTTCCCGGGGCTTAGCAACATAGACCGGAACCCCTTTTTTAACGATACCAAGCTTCTCATTTGCTATATGTTTAAGCGTCGGGCCAAGGAATTCAGTATGATCCATTGCTATAGGAGTAATTACCGACACCTGCGGTTTAACGATGTTTGTAGCATCCAAACGCCCCCCCATACCAGTTTCATACACGGCCCACTCTACACCTTTTCTTTTGAAAAGTTCAAAAGCCATTAAAGTCGATGCTTCAAAAAAGGTTAAGCCAAGAGAATCGATTATCTCCTCAAGTTCATGATAAACCTCAACCCACTCCTCTTCCAATACTGCTTTGCCGTCTACTTTAAACCTCTCCTCAAAACAGATAAGGTGAGGTGATGTAAAAAGGCCGGTTTTAAATCCAAGATGAGTAAGAGCGGTCTGTATCATCGTACATGTTGAACCTTTTCCATTGGTACCGGCCACATGGATACATTTATGACTTAAATGCGGATATCCACACCTCCGGGCAGCTCTCTCCATGCGTTCCAGTTCATACTTTATCCCCCTTCTCTGAAGCGAAAAAAGGTGTTTTCTAATACTTTCGGCTTTTTTTATCATTCAATGACTCACTTTTTAACTCAATAATCAGATCATTTGAGAGTGTTAAAATATATCAATCTCTGACGGCCAAACTACTCTTTTGATCTGTTTGTTAGTGCTCTGTTTAAGGAATCTAAACAGAAATTTATGCTTTAAACTATCCAAAATAATAAGTGTAATATCTTTTTTCTTTTTAAATTGTCCCTGTTATTTGAACGTTTGATTATATTTTAAAGTATGCAAGTACTTTAAAGGGTTTAACCGTTTTACTTTTCAGGGCAAAAAGCGCACTATAAACAATATGGATTAAAATATAATTTTTTTGATTTTTAAAAACTTTTTGATATTCACAACTGACCTGACAAATTTTTACGATTCGCCATGCTGTCCAATTTGTATATGAATTTCACTGCACAATATGCAAACGCAGCTATTCACTGTCAAATCGATAGAGGATAGTAACATGATTCAGATTGGAAATACTATGGTTGTTAATAAATAAATAGGTTGCTTTGATATTTTGTTTTTTAACTTTCTTTTTGCGGAGTTCACTTATGCCCCACCCTTCCAAGTCACACATTGCCACTGTAGTGCTTTCTGGCTGGACCGATAATCGATCTTTAGTTACTCCACTGATTAATGATCTTAAATGTTTTCATAAATTGATTGGTGAAAAGAGTGCTGGGGTTCATTACTTTCCATTCGTTTATGGTACAGATGGGGGTTATTTTGAAACCTACGCACCAATAGATGAAAAAAGTAAAAGATTATTTAACTTTTTAAATGACAGAAAGTTACTTCATGATCACATTACACTGGACATTATTGGGTTCAGCGAAGGTGGAATGATTTCGCTATATGCTCTTGGAAGGTATAAAAGAATTAGAACACATCTCAATAAATACGTTTCAATTGCATCACCTCATGGTGGTGCTCCATATGTACTACCTTTCTGGAACAGAAATAATTGCACAGCACAACTTGTTGGTTTAGACAAAGACAGTAAATTTCTCACCACAAAATATCCCGATAAAGCAGAAAAAGTATTTAGCGAAATCCCAAAAGAACGTTTACTGCAGATATGGTCACCTCACGATTTAACAGCGAATAAATTCAGTAGCAAACGCTTTATTATAGATAAGTATGTTCGTCCGGCTTTTAGTTATTTTATGTTTCCAATTATGGTAAGTGTCCAGGAGATAAATGATATAAACAGAGATTTTAAAGACAAAATGGTCTCCTTTGAATCTGATCAAAAGAAACATAATGATATACCTCAATGTCCTATAGTTATAGATAAAATACGCTCCTTTTTATATGATGACCTTGAAACAGAAATCAAAGAACAGTTATCATATTTTTATGATGGAAGAAGAATAATAATTGATACAAACCGTGGGTTTAAAAACAAACCGGTTACAATCAGCAGAGATAGTCACGATAATGCACAGTATAAAGATTTTGAAAATAACTATACTGTTTCCTTTGGAGATATTGAATTACAATCAACTTTAACCCAAGGCAAACTGATTTTTCGAATACCGGATGTATCACCAGGTTTGTATCATATAGCAGTAGAACAACCACACCCCACTCTTAATACCTTATTACCTTCTCAAACAGTCTCATTTGCTGTGATGCCCTTCATTGAATTCAAAGACTCTCCCGCTAATTACTCCATTGAAATCGATTCACATGGCACCACTATCTTTTCACGTTTTCTACCCGGGGAAAGCATAGCCATAACAGGCTATTTTCCATCACATCATCAGTTACTAATAAACAATGATCCTGTATCTACAACCCTTTCTAAGTCCGACTTGATCAGCTTTAAAATACCTAACGATATTCGGGGTTTGACCGAGGTAAAACTTAAATGTGAAAATCATTTAAGCAATACACTATTTTTTGTTGTGGGTGACCGTGTGGGTAATAAAAGAACAAAAGAACTTCATCTGAGAAATTGCCCATGGATAAATCTTATGAATTCTGATAACAAAATTGATATCTGTTCTGTAACAGATAAACCAAAGGAAAAAGGCTATTTTGATGCATGTCACTGGTGTCACATAAGACACCCTAAAAAAATTGGCCCCAGTAACAGCTAGTTTTTTCCTTCTTTATTGATATGAAAAAAAATAAAAAGATAATACTTTCTTTACTGCTTCTTTTTTCAGTCCTAACTTTTGTTATCTCCATTGGATTTAAAGAGATTCAGCTACAGTCCAATGATCATCATCCTTTTTTTATCCCCCAGGGAATTGAATCAAATTTTTCGCACACTTTCAATATTGGAGAGATAGTTCAATTTATTATAATGAATTTAGTATCTCTACTATTAATTCTTACACCATTTATACTACTAATACTGGTGTTTTTTAAGCAATGGCGAAGAAGGATTATCCTAGGCATCATACTTATCTTTATAGTTATGGTTATAACCTGGTTGAGATTGCAGGTTTTACCATCAGAACCATTCCCCGAATCCCAGAGAAGAGTGGAGGTTACATCACCTAAAGAACCTGTACCTCTTACTTCTGTTATTCCCACGGAAACTCAAACACCCCAATGGTTAACCTTAGTTGTTAGCCTGTTTATATCAACTATTCTAATAATTATGTTTTCTATTCTATACAAATACCTTTTTAAAAAAAGATCTGCACAACCTCCCCTCAATCATTTTGCTGAAGAGGCAAAAGACGCGATAAATAAGATAGAGAGCGGGGAAAATTTAAAAGATACTATTCTCCACTGTTACCGTAAGTTGTTACACATAGCAAATGAACGACATAGTATCTCTATGGAACACCATACAACCCCTTTTGAATTTGAAGCGGTTCTAAGCAGTGAAGGTTTACCGTCCAGCTCTATTGAAAAACTGACCCGTTTATTTGAAGGGGAGCGATATGGTGGATACAAAGCAGGTCAGAAGGAAAAAAGACAGGCAATAGAGTGTCTCGAAGAAATTGTTACAGCTTGCCAGGATAGTCAAAATGAAAAAAAATAAGTACAAAATCCTGCTACCTCTTCTACTCTTTCTAACGGTCGCTATTTTCATTGTTTTAAATACCGAGAAAAATCGTTTGGTTAACTATATCTATAACCAAATACTCATAGCAGTACAAGTAATACGTAGTGTACCCCAGATGACTTTCATAATTTTATTAGTACTATTTTCGATACTATGTGCAATATTTAGCTTCTATAAAATATACCAACCCCCAAAATATTCACCTGCTAAATCACCCTCACACTATACATTTTCTGAGTACAAGCTTTGGTTAAACAGAATTTCAGGAAAAAGTAATAGTCGGTTTTTAAATGAGGAAACCAGCAATGAACTAAGAAGTTTTATATTATCCCTGCTCTCATTTCAGAACCACTGCAGTAGTAATGAAATCAAAAAACAGATACTTGAACACCAATTAGATATTCCCACACCAGTACAGGCTCTTTTCTCCGATCAAAATAACGACCACACTACTACAGCAGATGAAACGCTTCTTTCTTCGTTATGTAATAAAATTTTCTTTCGAAAAGGTCCTGCAATTAATGAAATTACAGATACAGAACTTGAAACAATCATACAGTACATAGAGCAACAGTTGGAGGGTTAATTTGATAAAAGAGATTACTGATGAGCAAAAGGTAACCCAACATTCAGTGAGGGTTATTGAGGAAGTTCAACGTGCAATTGTTGGTAAATCAGAAGTGCTAAAGCAAATTATGGCGACCTTTCTAGCCGGAGGGCACGTACTTTTGGAAGATTACCCCGGTACAGCCAAAACTTTAATTGCCAATAGTTTTGCTCAGGCGCTTGGCATGAGTTTTCGCAGAATTCAATTTACACCGGACCTCCTGCCTGGTGATATTACCGGAGGATATATTTATGACCGCTCCCAAAACTCCTTTATTTTAAGAGAAGGTCCTGTTTTTGCCAATCTAATCCTGGCAGATGAGATAAACCGTGCATCACCACGTACTCAATCAGCACTTTTGGAAGCAATGCAGGAACAACAGGTAACGCTTGAAGGAGAAACAAGGAAATTACCTGAACCATTTATTGTTATTGCCACCCAAAACCCAATTGAATATGAAGGGACTTTCCCCCTACCGGAAGCTCAACTTGATAGATTTCTTGTGAAATTATCCGTTGGATATCCTACAGTTGAGCAGGAGCAGCAAATGCTTCGCAGAAGGCGTGAACGCAAGCAGGACGACTTTAATTTATCATCAATTACCAATGTTGAGGAATTTCAAACCATGCGCCGTCATATTGAGGAGATACACGTAGAGCCTGATATCGAACGATACATCATCGACTTAACCCATGCAAGCAGAAAGCATCCTCAGGTTACAGTAGGCGCAGGCCCACGTGCTACTCTGGCACTACTGAAACTAAGCCGGGCATGGGCTGCTATGCATGAGCGAAATTATGTTTTGCCTGATGACGTTAAAGCATTTGTTAAACCTGTTCTTACACATAGAATTATTCCTGAACCCGATCTTTGGACAATGCCCGATGCTAACGACAGAATTTTAAACGAAATTCTAAAAACTGCTAAGGTTCCCGTTATATAATGAAAAACAATTTGGTTATACCGGTAGTAGTAATTTTTATTTTCATCATAAGTGGCCTAATAACTCTAAACGGAGATATTATTGCGCTGTCAATTCCGGTCATTTTCTATATCACCGTTTCCTTATGGTTTTCTCCGGGTAAACCTAAACTAGACATTAAAAGGGAGATAAGTCGCAACTGGGTTTCAACAAAATGCACTGTAGAAGTAGCTATCAATATAACTAATAAAGGTGAAAAAATTGAAGAGTTTTCTTTTGCCGATCCCACTCCCTGTGGTTTCGAAATAATAGATGGTACAAACAAGATACTTACCTCTTTATCACCTGAAGAAAACGTAATACTACGTTATTCATTACGTGCCAAACGAGGCACGCACTCAATCACTCATGCCCATATATGTGTTTCAGATAACTTCGGGCTTTTTAAAACCAATTTCAATTACCATCTTCCCTTTGAACTCTATGTAAAGCCACCTGTGAAAAAGTATGATTCCATACCAGTCCGTCCTCCCCGGACGCGCGGGTTTTCCGGTCCGGTTCCATCGCGCCAGAGCGGTTCAGGGATGAGTTTTTTTGCTGTACGCGAGTATCAGTCTGGAGATTCCCTACGTCATATTAACTGGAAAATCGCTGCACGACATCAATCAAATCTCTACACCAATGTCTATCAAAAAGACCGTGTCGCTGACATAGCACTTATCCTTGACTCACGAAGTATAGTAAACTCAAACTCAGAGAATGAGTCGGCATTTGAACACTCTGTTGAAGCCACCGCCTCTTTAGCGACATCACTTCTTAATGATACTCACCGTGTGAGCCTGATTGTTTATGGTGATAGCATGAGAAATGTTTACCCCGGCTATGGGAAAATTCAAAATGAGAACATCTTAAAAGCACTGTCTGAAGCTAAACCAGGTTTTAACTATGCTTTAAATAATCTTGGGTATCTTCCCACCCGGCTTATTCCTCCACGATCCCAAATTATTTTCATAAGCCCTCTTGTTTCAAATGATATTCAGGTTCTGTCAATGTTAAAAATGCGTGGTTATGCAGTGATGCTGATTTGCCCAAATATGATTGATTTTGAAGTAAAATCCAAAAAAACCAAAAGTAACTCTGTTAAAGACATCCATTTAAAACAGGCAACTAAACTTGCCGGACTTCAGCGCGCCTTTAGGCTAAAAAAAGCGAAACGGGCAGGTATTGTCGTTATTGATTGGAAAACATCTGAATCCCTGCCGGACAAAATAAAACAAACGCTTAAAACCAATTTTGCTAACCCATATTTTGGAGGCAAACGATGATACATGCCTTAACCATGATAACCATTTCACTTACGACCATTGTTAGCACTGTACTTTTACTGTTTTCCAGGTATCCATCAGTTGCACTTGTAACTATATTTACTGGGATAATTTGGCTTATACTCGAAATAGTTCAAAATAGATATGTCGCATCTCCTTCACTGGTGGTTTTTTCTATCGTATCTTCGGTGTTAATTATTTTTGATACACCACCAGGGGCGGCTGCTGTTGTTTTTGGACTGGCATTTACCGCTTGGGATCTTTGTCGTTTTAAGCAGAGGATACTGGTTGCAGGAGGTCTGGAAAACAGTCATCTGGCAGCGTCTGATCACATAAAAAAGTTATCTTTATCTGTCTATCCAGGTTTGTTACTTACAATAATAGCAATGAATAGTACTACCGTTACTATCAATTTTTACTTGTTAGTAGCTACCGCGGGATTTGCTCTTTTTATTTTTTACAGAGCACTTTTATTGATCTCGAAGTAATAATATCGTGAGAAGGTTTATTTACACCCAAAAAGGTCTCCCCCCGACCGGGATTTATTCCTTTGGGCATTTAGTACGGGGAGAAAACCTTCTTGCGTATACATTAAAAGAGTTAGATTTTATGCATTAAACAGAAGTTCACGATATTTTGGCAGCACCCACAAATCATCAGGCATTACCGATTCCAGTGAGTCGACGTGCTTGCGTACATGCTCCATCTGAGGTAAAACTTCACTGAATAAAAAATCACACCGTTGTTCAAGGCCCATTATCTCTGCCTTTTTGAGAAGCATATCCAATTCCTTAAGATTTCTTCTGACATAGTAGATATCAGCAGTTAAACTTTCAAACATCTCTTTTCTGTCATCAAGAGCACCATTAACCACCTGAATGGATGTATCGTCCATTAAATCCCTAAAGATCTCAAGACCGCTTGCTATTTCATTTTGATAACTATATGCGGCAGGTAAAATCTGTGTTTTTACAATCTCCATTAACGTTTTTGCTTCAATATCGATCACTTTTCCATAGATATCGAGCCAAATAGTGTACCGTGCATTTAGTTCTATTTTTGAAAGCACTTTTTGCCGTTCAAATAATTCTACCGTTTTAGTGTTTATGTAAGCTTTTAGTGCCTGGGGTGATGAAGGGATGTTTGGCAATCCTCGTTTTTGCGCCTCTATTACCCACTCTTCACTGTAGTTATTTCCTTCATAAAGAATCGCTTTTGATTCTTTTACTACTTCTGATAACACCTTCATTACTGCGGTGCTAAAATCATAGTTTTCTTTTTTGGCCTCTATACGCTCAATCATCATATCCATAGCATCAGCTACGATCGTGTTTATAACGGTAATAGATGTTGAGATATTCATGTTACTTCCAAGAGCCCTGAATTCAAATTTCTGGCCCGTAAAAGCAAAAGGTGATGTTCGGTTACGATCTGTTGTATCCCTCATAAACTGAGGCAACAAACCTACACCAAGATCGATGATGTCCTGTTTTTTTGCTTTTTCAATTTTGCCATTCTCAAGCATGTTAATAATTTTGGATAGTTGTTCGCCTAAAAAGATACTTACAATTGCTGGAGGAGCTTCATTTGCTCCAAGACGGTGTTCATTACCTGCGCTTGCCGCGGATGCGCGCAAAATATCGGAATGCTTATGCACCGCATAGATAATAGAGACTAAAATAGTCAAAAACAACAGATTTTCCTCAGGTGTTTCTCCTGGGTTAAGTAGATTATTTCCCTTATCATCCGCAATAGACCAGTTAATATGCTTTCCGCTTCCATTTACACCGGCAAAAGGTTTTTCGTGAAGCAGACAGGCAAGATTGTGACGCTGTGCTACCTTTTTCATTACATCCATAAGTAACTGATTGTTATCCGCGGCAAGATTGGATTTTTCAAAAATTGGCGCGAACTCAAACTGATGAGGTGCTACCTCATTGTGACGGGTGTACACTGGGATCCCAACTTTATACGCCTCTTCTGCTACATCAGCCATATAGTTAAGCACTCTCTCCTTTATGGAACCAAAGTACTGATCCTCAAGCTGCTGCCCTTTAGGGGATGAAGCGCCAACCAGTGTTCGTCCGGTAAGCATTAGATCTGAGCGCATCTTGTAATATGCTCTGTCTATTAAAAAGTATTCCTGCTCAGCACCACAGGTAGAATAGACGTTATTTACATCTTTTTGGTTGAATAACTTTAATAGCTTAAGAGCAGATTTGCACAGCGCGTCCTCACTTCTTAACAGGGGTAGTTTTTTATCAAGTGCATCTCCGTTATGAGAGATGAAAATTGTGGGGATACACAGGGTTTTTCCAAGTTCTACCTCTGTAATAAAAGCTGGCGATGAAGGGTCCCAGGCGGTGTAACCACGCGCCTCAAAGGTCGCCCGTATCCCACCAGAGGGAAATGAAGAGGCATCCGGTTCTCCCTGAATAAGCTTACTGCCCGTAAATTTTTCCATAACTTTGCCGGATTCAGTCATGGTGATAAAACTGTCATGCTTTTCCGCAGTAAGGCCAGTCATCGGTTGAAACCAGTGAGTATAGGAAGTAGCTCCCTTACTGATTGCCCAATCCTTCATAGCGTGAGCGATTTCATCGGCCTGTTGCATTGAAATAATTTCCCCGCACTCCTGCCATCGCTTAAAGGCCTCAAATGTTTCCTCAGAAACCATATCCCGCATTGTTTCATTACTGAAAGTATTAATTCCGAAGTAACTGCTCACAGGAGGCTTGGTTTCAACTTTTTTAACCTTAACTGTATCAATCGATTGAGTTACATCGCTGCGGCTGCTCATAAATCCCTCGCTTTAATTATCTGGCCCAAAGATTTCCGTCACTTAAGAAATAATCATGCCAGAACATAAATGTCACTGTTTTTACTGTTTTTTCCCGTTTTGCAGGCTGTAATGATGCCTTTTTTTGTTACAAAATTGTATTGCAGCACATTTTTGTAACATAAATGCAACACCTGTTACAGCCACCAGCTCTTTTGTGCTGCACCTCTGTACCTGAAAAGTGTTTGATCAAATGAATTGATTCTAACCCACCGGGCAGGACTTTTCTGAAGAAGTCTGCACCAAAACGCCCAAAGGGCAGTCTCAGGCACAACCCTACAAATATACATCAGGCGAGCATTACCTACAGAACTCATTCACCCTGCCAGGGCAAACAATTACTTACGCATCACACACTTTACCCCTATTTTATCTGCGGGTTCTAAAAATACTCCTTATCCCCTGCCCCACATCATCAACCGCAGCTCCCACCGCTCTTCTTACCGTACCCCGCTCAAGCTCTATTGCTGGTTGGTATACCTTTCCAAACAGCCTGCACCGTACCATAGCATTCCCATCATCGGTACTTTCAAGGGATGATGCAGCCACGCGTGGTAATTCACTAACAATGGCCTGATAAAGTGTGGCTTCAACCTGCTGATCGATATACAGTTCAGGATTAATCCATCCAGAAGCAGTGAAATCCAACTGATCACCATAGCCCCGTGTTTCAGTCATAACTTTGCCGCTCTTTATCTCAAACTCAGAACTGATCTCCCTGAATGCTAATCTGCTAAGCACCGGCGCAACCATGTTAGAAACCAATGAGCGCTGAAATGAAAATTCTTTCAGCTGCACATCCCTGGCCCGCAATTCACCGCTAATTATAAGGGAGTCGATGTCCGCAACGCTTTCATCAACACGGATAGATACATCAACTTTACCACTGAGCTCCCCGGTTTTATCATCAATCACACCTGATAATACTTGAAGGTCACTCCCGCGGATTTCAACATTTGCTCTGGTCAGTGTTTTCTTTTTTAGGTCAATTGCGCCACCGAGCCTGAGTCTTCCATTCAGTAGTTCACCCCTTGCTGATCGCACCCTGATTCCAGACTCTCTAAGAAGGAGTGACGATCTTAGATCTCTCACCACCTTTTTATCATTTAACCTCACCTCTTCTAACCGCAGCGCCCCTTTCAGTGTTCTTCCCCACGACTTTCGTAGCCTTACATCACCACCTCTCAGGTAAACATCAGTTCCCTTTTCACAAAGCACTCTGAAACTAAGCCCTGACACATCTATCCGTCTGAGTCCGGTGGTAGTAGAGAGTTTCTCTATCCCCTCAGCAGTGGTCTCAAAGGGTGAGTTTAAAATTTTGTAGAAGTAATCTGCTCTTTGCTCATGAGGAGTGATTCTGCCAGCGACTCCCCCGACAGCAGCAAAGAGCAGATTCATCCTAAACCTTAAATCATCAATTTGTACCCAATATGAGCTGTCCTGAGAGATCTTCTTACTTAAAAAGCTGTCCCGTATTCGTATCCCACTCCAGAGTGAAACTGAGACGTTCCCAAAGAGAGCCGAATCCGCACCATAGGAGTGTATAATTTCCCTGGCCATTCGATCGAAAGATCCATGGTTAAGGGGGATAAAGCCGAACAAAAAAAGTACTGAACACGCAAGTGCTGCAGTGGAAAGTAGCATTTGCTTTATCTGTCTGTTCTTATTTGATGTTGTGCTCAGAATACAGCTCCCGGTCTATAACAGATATAGTTTAAAGTATAAAAATCGGTTGAAAATCTGCGATTTAAAAGTATTTTTTAAGCTCTGAAGTATAAAAATACATCTTTTACAGGAAAGTGGTACCGAATCAGATGCCAAGAGATGGTGGTGATAAAGAGGAGCGCCAGAAGAGAGTACTGCTAATCAGTACAGATTTCTCTTTCAGGGCAAAATTCCGTGCAAGTTTTACAGAACTGGGGTATCGGATACTCGAATCTGACAGTCAGGCGACTGCTTTTACTATCCTTGAACGTGAACCTGAGATAGACGCGGTGTTTTTTGATATAGAGAAGATGCCTGCCTCAGAGGTCGATCTGATAAGTTTTATCAGAACCCGTCATAGTGCAGAAGTGGTGGTGCTTGCATCAATAAATGAGCTTGAAGAAGCGAGCAAGACACTTCGAAGCGGTGCTTCCTTCTATCTTATAAAGCCTATAGCCATACCGGATCTTAAATCGGTTCTGGAAAAACTGACAGCGCGATCTCAGAGACAGTTTGAGCAAAAAGAACTTGAGCAACGTTTTCTTTCGGATTTGATGTCCGGGAGCCAATCGATGCAAAAGATTTTGAAGCTTTCAATGAAAATCGCTCCCACAAGCTCTACAGTTTTAATTGGGGGTGAAAGCGGAACAGGTAAGGAGTTTTTTGCCCGAATTATCCATCGGATGTCTAAGCGCTACGAAAGCCGCTTTGTGGCTATGAACTGTGGAGCTGTTCCAGACGCTCTCTTTGAAAGTGAATTCTTCGGGCACAAAAAGGGAGCATTTACCGGTGCTGATCGTGATAAAGAGGGACTGGTTGAGGCAGCACATAACGGTACACTTTTTCTCGATGAAATCGGAGAGCTCTCCCCCCCGGCTCAGGTCAAACTTCTGCGGTTTCTCCAGGACCGGGAGTTTAGAAGAATTGGTGATACCAGTTCAAGAACCGTAGATGTGCGCGTAATTGCTGCAACTAACCGTGATCTTAGAAAACAGATGCAGGAAGGTTCCTTTAGAGAGGATCTTTACTTTAGACTTAACGTCTTCTACCTCTATCTTCCCCCTTTAAGGGAACGCAAAGAAACCATACCAACGCTGGTACATCTGTTTTTGCATCGATTCAACCGCCTGTTTAACAAAAACATTATCCGTGTTTCAAAAAATGCTGAGTCGATTATTGCAAATTACAGCTATCCGGGAAATATCCGTGAGCTTGAAAATATTATTGAACACGCTGTGGTTTTAGCTGATGGCGATGAGATTACAGAGCGTGATCTGCCCGACTTTATGTTCAGGAACAGACTTTTGCTTTCGGCTCCCCAGGCTGACACCTCTTTGTCATCACCGGAGAAAGTGATGACCCTGGGAGAGGTGGAGAAAGCCCACATTCAGTTTGTTCTTGGCCTCACTTCACACAATTATACAGAAACTGCCAAAAAGCTTGGAATTTCTCGTTCTACGCTTTGGCGTAAAGTAAAGGATTATCAACTGGATGAAAAATGAGATTACTATAAGAGTTTACTACGAAGATACCGATTGTGGAAATGTCGTCTATTACGCAAATTATCTTAAGTACATGGAACGTGGCAGGACCGAATTTCTTCGTGAATGTGGTATTGAGTTAGCCGACTATCAATCCAATGATATTCTTTTTGCAGTTATTGATGCCAAAGTTAAATACAAATTCCCGGCACGCTATAATGACCTTCTTTCTGTTCAAACGGTCATAAAAGAATACTCCGCCGCGTCTGTTACATTTTCCACTTCGATCTTTAATCAAAACAAAAAACTGCTGTCACAGGGTGATGTCAGACTTGCATGTATCAACTCTGTTACAGGTCGCCCTTCCAAATTCCCCCCGGAGGTCATGGAAGCTATTACTGATAAACAGTTGGGTAACAGGTGAAAAAAGTAACCTATCTACGCTGTGATTTTCATGAGGAAAGACATGAAAAAAGAATCTCTTTCCTCTATCAGTTTCTTCTGGACGTTCCCTACCTGATGATTCGAGGGGTTATACCCTCTTTGGATGCGGTAAATGAAGTTCTTATGAGAGGTGGTGGTGATGGCGGAATGGGGCCCGGTGCTATTTCAGATTACAGCGCGCGAATATGAAGAAGTCATAGCAAAGTGGAAAGCCATGGATCCGGAGGCAGAGTATCATGAAGGTAACTTTCGCTATAATCCAAAACATTTTATTGAAGACAGTACTATCAGTTCGGTAAAAGACCACATGACCTACCTTCGCCTCGCTGCTGAAAAATACAGTGACTCATGATTTAGCTTACCCCTCCCAAACTCCTGGTTTCGCAGCCCTCTTTTAAATTGTGCAACGGTTATTCTCATATCCAGTGGTAATTTTTGGCAAAATCGCTAAAAATCATACGTTTAAACCCGTCTATAAACCCAACAAAGCTGGCATATCAATTGCTTTATTTGCAACGATACAATTTTTGTATCATCGCGCATTAGGCGCAGATAGTTTGCTTCTGTTTTAATCATTTTCACCAAAAGGTACTACATAAATTATAACGCTTAAAGCAGATTTCTAACCTTTTAATCGGGATTAAAACTTCAGCAATAAAGACGTAACGTAACTTAATCTAAAGGAGTTTGGTATGAGAAGATTTACAGTGGCTTTTATGGTGTTTGTTGTAGCTTTTATGATTGCCTGCCCACCCCCTGAAGAAAGGGTGATAACTATTGCCTATGTCGAACGGGCACCCGATATCGCAACCACCAATTTAGTCGCCGCCGTTATGCAGGAACAGATGGGAATTGGGGTTAATCTTATCTCTTCTACTACCGCTGATATGTGGGAAGCGGTTGCTACCGGTGAGGCCGATGCCATGGTTAGTGCATGGTTGCCTACCACGGATGAACAATACCTGGCACAGACCGATGAACGGGTAGTAGTGCTCAGCCCTATCCTTGAAGGTACAAGAACAGGACTGGTGGTTCCTCAATATGTAGAAGTGGAATCCATTGAAGATCTTGATGATGAAGCGCAACAATTTGACAACCAAATCATTGGTGTTGAACCTGATGCTGGTATTATGGTGGTGACAGAAAGAGCTATGCAGGAGTATGAACTGGAAGAGTTTCAGCTGGTTGAGGGAAGTGATGATGAGATGACTTCTGAGCTTGAAAGCGCAATAGAAGAGGTGCAATGGATAGTGGTTACAGGAATGTATCCTCACTGGATGTTTGAAGAATTTGACCTCGAATGGTTGGAAGATCCTGAAGGCTTGTTTGGTGAAAATGAGTTTATCGCATCGGTGGTAAGAATTAACCTTAGTGAAGAGATGCCCGATGTATACCAATTTCTCGATAACTTTTCCTTAACCACCCAAGAATTGCAGCAGCTTATGCAAGCCAACCGCGAACCTGCTACGAATCCCTACGAAAATGCCGTTCAATGGATACAGCAAAACGAAACCAGAGTTCAGGAGTGGATACCGCAGGATTAGTGATTAGTGGATAGTGCACTGTCTATCTTTACATAACCAACTACAATGACTTAGCCCAACCGCAAGGAAGGGCTATTTTTTTTGCACCCCTACTTGTTCGCTTCCAGCGACTCTAAAACAAGTGGCTCAAAGTGATTTTTTAAGTATCGCTCTGTTTGATCCATAGACATAACACTGTCTGATATTATAAGCATCATTTTAACTAAGCGATTGTAAGAATTAATCCCTGATACTATCTTTACGCTTTTATATTTATATTTTCCTCAGGAGTTATTTAGGGCTTAATGAAAAAATAAGTGGCATACGAATAGGAACAATACTTCCTCATGTGAAATTAAACCCCCTTATAACTACAGACAAACACTAGAAATCATTTTACTGCACACTAACTTTTAGGTCCCGTAGGGATCGCCTGTTTATAGCACCAAATAGCCCAAACAATAATTCCTCATCCGGAGGGACGCATTCCTCATCACGCATCGGTTATGACTATTGAAAGTCTCTGCGGGATGGGAATGATTTTTATTTCCTCTCCCCTCTCCATTGACCCACTACTCCACCTGTTATATATTGTATTAAGTCCAAAAAATCATCTCACAACACCCAAAGGAGCTTACCTATAATGAACCACTCAGATCTTGACTGGAGTGTTGCACCAAAACCCCTGAAACGGGAAACAGGCAAAGTGCAACCGGAAGAAGCGGATGACGATAAACCCAAATTTGTAACCGGTGTAGATGAAAGTGAACGCGATCTGTATGAAGATGCCGAACCCGAAGTACGACTCATATCTGCACAGTGGAAACCGGGCCCAAAGGGCTTTTATTATAATGAGCAGTGTTTTCTTGAGGTGAAAGCGGAGTATCTCAAGGAAACCATTCGTGCCAAAATACGAGGAAAACTCTTTTGCACTTTCGATGGCAAGGAGGAGGATTTAGCCCAGGTAGTAGAGGGGTTTATCGAAAAAGATGGCACAGCAGTCATAGAGATTGAGCACCTCTGGTATATGAACCTTGCTCATTACAATGCCTGTAAAGAGGACCCCAACACCCCCTGTAGTTACACCGTAAAGAACATTACTCACTCAAGAGGAGAAAACACCATCGACAGCCCGGAGCTTGAGATGCCCTGGGAGCCTGTTAGAGAGGTCCATAAGATTGAAATAGAGGACCTGCTTTTTAATATTAATAGTGCTGTAATGCTGCCTGATACACCGATAAGTCCCGTAGCCTCACACCGTAAAAGTGAGAATGGGTTAAAAGCCTCGGATGTGCAGGCCAATCCAACAGGTCTCTGCGCAATGCGGGCTGTGTTTAAATACATAAACCAAAACAGTGATAAATCGTTGGTCATTGTTGGCCATACTGATTCTTCCGGTGGGGTAAAGTATAATTTTGAGCTTTCTGAGAAGAGGGCAAACAACATTCTGTGTCTCCTTACAGGGGATTGTGTGGGTTGGGCTGAGATATGTACGGCTCAGCATAGAGTTGAAGATTACCAGCAGATTTTGAAGCATTTTTCGGGGTTACTACTTTGGCCCTGTGATCCCGGACCGGTGGATAATGTGTTAGGTCCCAAAACAAAAGAAGCGGTACAATCATTTCAAACCATCTATAACGAAAACAGAGAGTCTATGGGGTTTGTCGGTGAAGCCATTCCTGTTACAGAACCCACTGGCAATAACCTCAATATCGAGACATGGAAAGCCTTTTTTAATCTATATATTTGGGAGTTAAGTATTATTGTTGCGGGGAGCGAGAATCCCGGGGATTTAAAACCATTTAAAGACATGATAACCTTTGTCGATCCTCAAAATAAAACTGTCGGATGTGGAGAATCGTTCCCAATTGAGGCAAAAGACAAGCCTAACTTTAAATCGAAGCGTAATAGAAGAGTTGAGCTACTTTTTTTTGACAGCACTGATACACCAGCGATAGAGGTTCCTCCATACAGTGAAGAAACATTTACTAAGGAGCAGTTTCCACTGTATGATTCAAATAAGTATATAAGCATTTTTCATGAGGCACATCTTCCCCGTTTTATGCCTTTTATGGAGATACAAACCGTGGATTCGTTTGGATTTCCGGTACCGGATTTTGATCTCACAATTGAATCGGACAACGACGATATAGAACAACAATATCGTGTCACGGTCAAAACTAACGATAACGGTTTTGTAAGAGTGCATGCCGTACCCATTGGTTTGGTTTATATAAGAAACAGTGAAGGGGACTTTCTTACCAAACACTCTTCTGATGGTCAGATAACAGAGGCAATTTTTGAACCGCGCGCGGCCCAGAAAGGGATAATCAGTGTTATTGCTAAGCAGTTGCCTCCGGAACAGGTTCAGTTAAGAGACCAACAGATAAAAGTATATAACAAAACAAATGCTATAGATTGCTCGATTTTAAGTATGTCTCCACGAGAAAACCAAATTTGCGAGTTTTTTGGAATAAAAGCTGAAAATTTTATACCGACAACCGACAATTTGCTTTTGTCAGCAGGTTTCGACAATCAAGGTAGGCCTAATATTTCGAAATTTGCATCTGATGTACTCAAAAAGTGGTTGCTGGATTATTATCCAGCATATGCTCACCGGGATTACAACTTATTTTACATCAATTATAGAAATAATAGATGGATGTTTGATGTTTACAATTCTGAAGGTAAATTTCTTGGTTCAGGCGAATCATTTTATGAACTACGTACTCTGATTGGTACTTTTACGCTAATTGAACAACATGAAAATAAATGGTTCAGAGATATTACTAATAAGCATTATACAATAAGAAGTAGCTTAGATAGAGGAGTGCCACTTAGTTCAGCTGCTCCCTGGAGCAGAAATCTATTATTAGAAATAAATAACAAAATGCCAATATGCTATTACCTGCCTGATCCAATATATTTTAACACTATTTCACTAATGGGTGGAACCGGACATCTTGAACCATATAGAAAAGATTTTGATAATGGGCGTGTGCACGAAAGGAATCTCAACGTCGTTAGATGCCACGACTTCATATATAAGCATTACATTCATAATTACATAGAACGTGTCAAAACTTTTGCCAACGATACAGAGTTGAGGGCTCTGGGGCCTCCAATCAGAGGGTATCAGTTCCCGATACCAGTAAACGCAACGAGGCAACAGTTTTTTGACCTTGTAAACGTAAATAACACTGCACAGGAGGAGCAGAAAGCCTGGCTTGCTATAACTAGTAAAATCAATGAAATCATTGGCAGAAGATCTTCCGGTTTTTACATAAAACTCGGATTTGATTATAGGGGTAAACTTAATGAACTCAGTAATGTAAAATTAAGCTACAATTTTACCTTGGATAGTGACGGAAAGACATTTCACAAACTTGATACAGCCGTGACTACCGAGGCCAATAAAACATTTGATATTTCTAAAATCGGCTCCGAGACAAAAAGATCATTTGAATCAGGTCTTGAACATGAGTATTGTTTTTTAACAGAAGATCACACGCTTACAGCAAAAATTAAAATAGGTGCCTATGAGTTTGCCACATCCAGCGACGGAAAGTTCAAGGTGAGCCAAAACATCACTAATGAAGTAAAAGTTTTTGCTGAGACTAATACAAGAGATAATACTATGGGAGCCGGAGTCAGTGTAGATACACCTGACCTGCCTGGTGTTCCAGATATTTCCATTTTTGCCGGAGTGTTCGTTCAGGGATTGAGAGAGGATACTGTTATGGCTGTAGTGTCTAATGCTCCAGGTTTTTTTGAACTAAGGTCGTTTGGTGAACTTCTTTCACCAGCTACAAAGTGGAATGACCTAAACCTTCGTGAACAGCGACTGCTTACAGTTCTGGGTTTCACGAAGGATGGAGATCCTGTCTGGGAAAACAGAATTTTCTGGGATTATAAACACCTCTACCCCATTGAACAGTTTCCCAGGTCTGCACAAAGTTCTTACTATGACCTCTCAGCAGAGGAACAAGTGGCAGTAGTGCATCTGGGATTCAACGACGCAACCTGGCCAAGTTTAATTAAGGATACCGCAGCAAAACAATCATGACAAAATATAAAAGAGGAGAAGTCGATTATGAACAATAAAAAACTTTCAATTAGTATCATTGTAACCCTTATTATTTGCGCTATTGTCGAGATATCTATCGCAGATTCCGAATGTAACGTATCAGAATCACACTCCTTGGTACAACAAGAAACAGAAGTTGATACAGTACTTCTTAAAAGTATGTTTCCACCCAAAGAAGAAGTTGAAAAAAGAATAGAAAATATATTTCCTGGTGGAGTCAATGCAGAAGATTTAATAAATCCCTCTGGAGGCTTAGCAGCCAGATCTTCAGCTGTTTATGAACAGAAACATGTAAAAATTATCGAATTTACCACTATTCCTCAACTAGATATGCCGATTCATAAAGAAGCAGCATTTAAAGGAGTTCTGGAACACGCGCGTTTAAAAATCGCCACTTTGTATGAAGCAATGATGGACTCATCCAAACTGCATCTCTTTGACGGTGATATTACTCTTGAAATAGTACTGGATAATCAGGGACGCGTTGAAACATGTCAAATCCAAAGATCTTCTGTAAGGGTTCCTGATGTGAATGATTCACTGATTGCTTTCGTTGAACCACTCGATTTTGAACCGGTTTGGTATGATAAAAAAATAAAAGGAATGATTGTGAAGTTTTCATTTCGACCTTAGTTAAACCAGAAGAGTACTATTTATAGTTGTTAAAAATAAAACGTAAGCACCAAGGTTCTTAGATAAGTCGTCCCTACGGGACAAAGGGGTTGTTCAATAGTTGTATTGTTCAATTAGTTTGGCCACAACGGGATAGATATTATTTTTCTTACAATAGTTACGCTGCTTATACACTCCCCTACGAGACAAATAATAATACTACTTTTACTGTGCACCAATCTTAATCCACTATCCACCAACAACTATAAATGCTTCTAAAGTTATCCCCACGTAGCCGAAGCATCTTGTTTCGATAATAAACCGCACGTTTTCCCGTCGGTAACCGATCCCGTAAACTGTTGCATTGTAATGTGTCAGGTTTGTAAGTTCATCCTCTTTTTTGGAAGGGACAGCACTCAAACTCTACCCCGAAAGAACACTTTACCGGGCAGTTTTTCTATATTCCACACTTTTGCCCTGCCACGTATTTTAAATCTCTTCGCAGTCTTTATACTTTTAAACGAGTGTTTTGCTACGCGATCGCTGTTTTATGAGGCAGAGTTGTTCGAGTTGGTCTTCGGTCATTTAGGGGGCCCATTTCTTTTAGCTCTTCTGATTTTATACAGCCGTTCTGTAAAACCGCCTTCTGTTTCAAAGTTCTTGGCCAGACGTTCAACCTGACGGTCCAGGAGGTACGTGGCTGGATTTAACAAAGACAGGCCAGCATTAGCGGCAAGACAAGCAGAAGACAAGGTTGAGCACGGACTGGCACTGAGTGCCTCGCTGACCGGTTTTCATCATTGGTTCCGCTTGAACGTTCCAATCCTTGGGCGGACGTGCTCCTCTTTCAAATATTTAGGCCGAAAGCTAATAAACTTGGAGGAAAAAAGTACAACAATCAGAGTTGTATATTCCTGACGAAACTCTATTTATTATACAAAACTTAAGGAAGTATAAGCATGGGGCAAAATAGAAATAAACTGTAAAAGCACTCAGAGTTATTACAAAACTGATGTTGGGAGGAAAAGGGGGTGAGAAGTTACCCATAGAACGTACAAATTCGTCTGTTAGCCTAATTTTACCTTTGGGAATTAGTAATAATACCCCGTAGGGGTTACGGCTATACGTGCCCCGAGCGTGAGTCGAGGGGAAGTCCCAGGTTTCTTACCTGAGGAAATGTAGGACGGCAAGACCACGAGGCAAAAATTCCAAATTCACCTTTCTCACGAGATTATGGCCGCCCCCCCCCCAAAGGGATCTTTTCACGCTTTCACCATTGACGCCTCTCGACTCCGCTCAGGGACCTTGGTTGTTGCGCTCCTGTAAGATTTGCGGCAATCTGAGGTATTGTGCTCCTATAAAATCTTTAGTATCATAAAAAAAACGGGACTGTCACTGAGGTACGTTCAAGCGCATTGTCTTGAACACCGCAGCGACAGTCCCGGTCATGTGTCAATAATTTTACCTCAAAACAATCGGCGTGAGTTGTTTTACGTCTGTACCTTTAACATCAACGAAATACATGCCCGCGGGGATATTTGTCAAGGAGAAAGTTTCCGCGCCCGCCGCGTTGAAATTGGCTCTTATCTGACCTTTTACGTCTACTACCCTGACCTGCAGGTTGGATCCGTCGACTGGCGAGACGTTCAGGGTTCGACCCGTTATGGAAACTAACGGTGTGCTGCCGCGGGTTGTTCTTACGCTGTTGCCGCGGGATAAAGATGTTGAACCGTCAGTCGTGTGTACCAGTTTAATGTCGCTTATATGGACAATGCCTGTCTCCTGACCGAGATTAAACGCGAACTGTGACGCCAGGTCGGTGGGATCGTTCATCGTGAACACGAATTCGTATTCTTCTTCTGACGTGGTCAGGTCGAATTCCTCTGAGGCATAACCGGCCCATGGGTCTACCGACTGCTGGAACGAGACTTCAATTGTCCTTTCCGACTCCGCACTTGCCGTAAAGGTGAGCTTATACATCACGTCTTCGTCAAGAGCCAAACCGTACTGAACAAGCTGGGGCTGATAGGATTCCTCTCCAATGGTCGTAACGTTTATCGTCGCGGTTCCGTTACTGACACTGGACGTTGCCTCTGAATCACCCCAGTGTTCACCCTGCCCAAGTCTCCATGAGGCGCCTTCATCTGTGTCGATAACACTGCTGCCCGGGAAGTCTCCGTCCTCTATCAGGTTGGTCGTGCCCTCCCCCGATTCCAGCTCGAACCTCGCCGTAACAGTTCGGTCTTCGCTCATAGTAACGGTGGTAGAGCTTGTAGAATCCGAGGCGTCGCCCTCCCAACCAATAAACCTCCAACCGGAATTCGGGGTCGCCGTGAGCTGAACGGTTTCGTCAGGGGCGTAGTAGTGTTCATCCGGGTCCCTGGTCACTGTCCCCGCGCCTGAAGGGGAAACGTTTGTTACAAGATAAAAGTCATCACCGCTGCCGCTACCGCCCAGAATGAGAAGATTCCTTGTCACATTGGCCGAGCCACTGCTATTCGCTCCAGGGCCGGTATACGATTCAACTTTCATCGCGATTTCGTATAACGGACAATCCATCATTTGCATACCAACTTTTTCCCACTCGGCAAAGTGCCTGGAAATGTTGATCTCGCCGCTTGTTCTGTGATTGCTCGTGTTCTTAGGAATGCTAAAGTACTGCTTGAAGTTGCCGTTCCCGGTCAGCATAGGCTGGTTGAGCCTGTCGCCGACCCAAAACTCATACACAATACCATCGATCGTAGCCTCGCCTCTCTTGTTTGAGTTGGTGGCGCCTTGCCCCGGGTTATAGCTGCCGCGGTCTTGAATAATGTAGTATTCTATCTGATCGGAGAAAGTTTCGTGTTGACCACTTTCCGTTTGTGTCGGTACGCTCTCCGAGGGGTAATACGCCCAGCCATATACACCAAGCATTTTTACATCATCAGGGGATTGCCATGTCGCAGCGAAGTCAAGTGTTATGTTACCGAGTGACCTGGCAGTTGTGTTACTGGATGAGCCCCATTTTTTGCCGGCGCGAAAAAGGATATTCTCCGTACCGCTCCACGTAGCCTCAAATGTTCCGCCGTTGGGGTCATCGCTGCCTCCCGTGATATCCATGTTGACCGTACCGGTGTTGTTCTGATTCCAGAGCTCATAGTCAATACCATTGACATTTTGTATTGTACTGGTAGTCCACGTCTGCCCCCAGGCCAGCGAAGACCCGATAGTCACGCACGCAAGCGCGGCGGCAAAAACTTTTTTGATACTCATACAACCCCCCTGCAAAAAAAGATTTATGATTATTGTTACAGTAATGATCACACGCAAGCGCGGCCATCGCATACTAATCTAATATAAACATGACTGCGGCAAAATGCATAACTAAACTGATAGGGATCTTCTTTTCTCCGTTCACGCCCTATCAGAGACAAAACTTCTGTCCGACAGTCGCGGAAACGAACATTTTGCATCTCGCATCGACTTTACCTGGCTGTGGCTAGGTCGTGTGCCGCACTTTCAATATATCTGATTTTGACCCGCAGGGCAACCAATTGGGGTTACGGGGTGTGGCTTAAACAATTTACCAGGTTAAATAAAGTATGAGTGGAAAGTTTGTCCTTTGTACCCATTTTTTCAATGACTTAGACTATATATGGTCCCTCAACTCACGCTCGGATTTATTGTTTCTCAATTTTGCTCCGGAACTTCTCTGCTTATATGCCCAAGTAGTTGTAAACAAGAGGTCAAAGGTTTCCAAGTACATCTTTAAAATCACTATTCTATATATATTAGTAAGATTATTCCCGGGTACATCCCTCTGCCAAACCCTACCCCACTACCATAATTGGCAAACTCACCAACTAACAGATCACGGCCTTCCATAAGATTTTCATCTACAAAGACTTGCGTGTGTTGTATCACTTTTCAACGTTTTTTTGATTATACAAGATAGTTCGAGGCTTGCATCAAACAGTTCAACGTGGCCAGGCAACACACTGACGTTTCGCCCGGCTCCCTTCGCGGTAGTTACTGCAGAGGAGGCTTTAGCCCCATAATTATTTAAAGGTGGAACGAAGAAGCCGCAAGGTAAACAATCCCAATAGTCTTTGGCCAGGCGTTCGACCTGACGGTCCAGGAGGTACGTGGCTGGATTTAACAAAGACAGCGCGGCATTGGCGGCAAGTCAAGCAGAAGACAAGCTCGAGCACGAACCGGCACTGGCGTGCCCCGCTGACCGGTTTTCATCATTGGTTCCGCTTGTCCGTTCCAGTCCTGGGCGGACGTGCTCCTCTTTCTCTCCTGAACCACCCACCCCTGAACTTCTTCAAGGGTTTTGCACCGCAGCTCCTTGAAATGCTCAAGGGCAGGGTGCTGCGGCTCTTTTGCCTGGAACACACACCGTTTTGCCTGGAACACACACCGTTTTGCCTGGAACACACACCGTTTTGCCTGGAACATGCCCCGTTTTGCCTGGAACATGCCCCGTTTTGCCTGGAACATGCCCCGTGCAGCTTGGAACATGCCCCGTGCAGCTTGGAACATGCCCCGTGCA